>CABRFA010000007.1 GCA_902470065.1 uncultured Collinsella sp. | reverse complement strand
TTGTCGCAGCCCCGACCCGCGGTCACGAGCGGGGGCTCCTGTCGTTTCCGTGCCCTCGGATTGGGTCATAGTGTCTGACTTATGCTCCACCTGCGATGTTGCCGATGTTGGTGCGGAGTGTCTTGGTTTCTGCGCCAACTTGGCGTGGTGGGGCGGTGCGTTTGGGGTAGCCCGTCCCAAATGATCTACCCCGGGTCCCCGGTGGTTGCGGTGGGCGTGTTTGGTTGGTGCCTGTTGATGGTCTGGGTATCGGGGAGGGCGGGCTCCGTTATAATCGCCTAGAACATTAAATGGAAACGGGACGGGAGCCATATATGCGCCAGGGTTTCGACAACGCGAAGTATATCGAGCTGCAGGCTGCTCACATTAAGGAGCGCATCTCGCAGTTTGGTGGCAAGCTCTATTTGGAGTTTGGCGGTAAGCTGTTCGATGACTATCATGCGAGCCGCGTGCTGCCGGGTTTTGAACCGGACAGCAAGTTCCGCATGCTCAAGAGCATCGCCGACGATGTCGAGGTTATCATCGCGATCAACGCGAACCACATCGAGAAAAACAAGGCTCGTGGTGACCTCGGCATTACCTATGACGAGGATGTGCTGCGCCTGGTTGACCTGTTCCGCGGCAACGGCTTTGCTGTCGCGGCTGTGGTCATCACCCAGTACGCCGGCCAGCCTGCTGCCGATGTGTTCCGCAACCGCTTGAACGCGCTCGGTATTCCCGCCAAGCTGCACTATCCCATCGAGGGGTATCCGCACGATGTCGATCTGATCGTGTCCGACGATGGCTACGGCAAGAATGAGTTTGTCGAGACCACCCGACCGCTCGTCGTGGTCACTGCCCCCGGTCCTGGCTCGGGCAAGCTTGCCACCTGCCTGTCTCAGCTCTATCACGAGCACAAGCATGGCACGGCCGCCGGCTATGCCAAGTTCGAGACCTTCCCGGTCTGGAACCTTCCCCTCACGCATCCGGTCAACATCGCCTACGAGGCGGCCACGGCGGACCTCGACGATGCCAATATCATCGACTCCTTCCACCTTGAGGCCTATAACAAGACCACGGTCAACTACAACCGCGACGTCGAGGCCTTCCCGGTGGTCCGTGCTCTGATGGAAAAGATCCTGGGCAAGAGCCCCTACCAGAGTCCTACGGACATGGGCGTCAATATGGTCGGCTTTGCCATCACCGATGACGATGCCTGCCGCGACGCTTCCAAGATGGAGATCGTCCGCCGCTACTTTACCGCGGTCGAAAATGTGCGCCGTACCGGCGTGGGCGATGAGCAAGTCGACCGTCTCAAGATCATTATGAAGAAAGCCGGCATCGATAAGAACTACTCACCGGCGCGCTCGGCGGCCCTCACCAGGGAGCAGCTGACGGGTGGTCCCGTGGGTGCCATGGTTATGCCCGATGGCTCCGTGGTGACCGGCAAGACTTCCACGCGCCTGGGCGCTGCGAGCTCGCTCATCATGAATGCACTTAAGCATGTCTCGGGCGTCGACCTTGAGCTCGAGGTCATTAGCGATGAGGCGATCGAGCCCATCAGCAAGCTCAAGACGCATTTCCTGGGCAGCAAAAACCCGCGCCTCCACACCGACGAGACGCTTATGGCTCTGTCGATCACCTCGGCCACGAGCGAGACGGCCGCTCGCGTCCTTTCGGGCCTGGAGCAGCTGCGCGGTTGCGATGCCTTCTTTAGCGTGATTATCTCGCCGACGGACGAGACGGTACTGCGCAAACTGGGTATCAACGTGTGCTGCGAGCCCAAGTTTGAGCGCCGCGGTTTCTTCCATCGCTAAGTTTGAAGCACCGCGGTAATTGCATTGCATTTTGGCCGTATCGGGTTAGCGCCCGGTACGGCTTTTTGATCAATAAAGCGCCTATTTCGGCGAAAAATAGCCGTTTACCTGCCTAGAAACAATTTGAGCGGTATACAATAGCCGTAACTGTTTCATCCTTAGCGGGATGCCGCATGATGGATATTACCTGCCATCGTGAGGTGTGTCGGTCGCGCACGGCGCGTTAGATGCTCGTGCTCGGTTTGAGGAGGCTGCTATGGCGGGCAAGGGTCGTGCGAGTGTCAACGATATGAAGCGTGTCGAGGTGCTGGTGTTGATGGAGATCGACCAGCAAACCGAAGACAATGGCGGGCCGTATGGTTTCTCGCGCAAAACGCTTGCCGAGCGCGTGGGGGTTTCGCCGTATCGTGCCCGCGCCGCAATCGATCGCTTGGATTCCGAAGGCATGATTGATGTCGTCTCGCGTTATAGCGACGACGGCGGTCAGCTTGCAAATGGCATTTGCCTCACCGAACGTGGCGAGTGGTATCTTGAGGGCGTCCGTACCGGCATGCTCGTTCAAGAAATGCTTGAGGACGAGGTTGCTGATCGATAGCAGCATGTAACCCTTGCCATAGCGACGCCGCCTGGGAAACCGGGCGGCGTTTTGTTTCAAGATTGAGAAATGCAATCTCACGCGAGAAAAATTGCGAACGGTCCGCGGCGCGAGTATTACAATGAAGACCCGTAAGATGTGGATAAACAACTTCTACGGGAAGCGCAGGTAACTCAATATGACCAAGCATGTGTTCGTAACCGGTGGCGTGGTTTCGTCTCTGGGCAAGGGTATCACCGCGGCCTCGCTGGGCCGTCTGCTCAAGTCGCGTGGCTACAAAGTAACGATGCAGAAGGCCGATCCGTATCTGAACGTCGACCCCGGTACCATGAGCCCCTTCCAGCATGGTGAGGTCTTCGTTACCGAGGATGGTTACGAGTCCGACCTGGACCTGGGTCATTACGAGCGCTTTATTGATGAGAACCTGACCCGCGATTCCAACTTTACGACCGGCGCCATCTATAAGAGCTTGATCGCCCGCGAGCGTCGCGGCGACTTTTTGGGCGGTACCGTGCAGGTGATTCCTCACGTCACCAATGCCATTAAGGACAAGTTCCGCCGCATCGAGGAGCAGACCGGCTCCGATGTAGTCATCACCGAGCTGGGCGGCACGATCGGCGACATCGAGTCCCAACCGTTTGTCGAGGCCATCCGTCAGTACCGCAAGGAGGCCGGCCCCGAGAACGTCTGCTACATCCACGTGTCGCTCGTTCCCTATATCGCCGCCGCCCACGAGGTCAAGACCAAGCCCACGCAGCATTCCGTCAAGGAGCTCCGCAGCTTTGGCATCCAGCCCGATATCATCGTGCTGCGCTCCGACCACCATATCGATGACGCTATCCGCGGAAAGATCGCAAGCTTCTGCGACGTCGACACCGATTGCGTCTTTACCAACGAGGACTGCGCGAGCATTTACGATGTTCCGCAGCTGCTTGCCGAGCAGGACTTTGACCTGCGCATTTGCGAGCGCCTGGGTCTGGACCCGCGTGAGCGCGACATGAGCGAGTGGAATGAGTTCCTGCGCAAACAGAATCACGCCAACCATCACGCCGACAAGGTGAAGATCGCCGTCGTGGGCAAGTACACGCAGCTGCCCGATGCGTACCTGTCGGTTATCGAGGCCCTGCACCATGCGGGCGTCTTCTACGATCGCCATGTGGACGTCCAGCTGGTCGACGGCGAGAGCCTCGACGAGCAGAATGTCTCCGAGGTTCTGGGCGACGCCTCGGGCATCCTGGTCCCCGGCGGCTTTGGCAAGCGCGCCCTGGAGGGCAAGATCCTCGCGGCCGAGTTTGCCCGTGAGCACAAGATTCCGTATCTGGGCATTTGCCTGGGTATGCAGGTGGCCGTGTGCGAGTTCGCCCGCAACGTCGTCGGCCTTGCCGGCGCCAGCTCCTCCGAGTTCGATCCGGACGGCCCGTTTAGCGTCATCGATCTGATGAGCTCGCAGGAGGACGTGACCGAGAAGGGCGGCACCATGCGCCTGGGCGCCTATCCGTGCAAGCTCGCCGCCGATACCCTCGCTCGCGAGGCATATGGCGAGGAGCTCGTCTACGAGCGTCACCGTCATCGCTTTGAGTTCAACAACGCCTTCCGTGACCAGCTCGAGGACGCCGGCTTGGTTATCTCGGGTCTGTCGCCCGACGAGCGCCTGGTCGAGATGGTCGAGCTGCCGCGCGACGTGCATCCGTGGTATGTGGCAACCCAGGCTCATCCCGAGTTCAAGAGCCGCCCGACCAACCCGCAGCCGCTGTTCCGCGAGTTCGTGCGCGCTTCGATCGGCCAGCACGAGGGTGTCGACCGTCTGCAGGTGACGCCCATGAACCTCGCTACGGACTAAGGGTGCCGGCGAATAAGGAACATACCGAAGCTACTCCCTCGTCGCTCGCCGTGGCGGCGGGGGAGTATCTCGATTACCTCGCGGTCGAGCGGGGTTTGGCGCGCAACACGATTGCGGCCTATCGTCGTGACCTGACGACGTACTGCGCCTATCTGGAGCGGGCGGGTATTGTGTCTTTTGAAGAGGTGACCCGTCAGGTCGTGGAGGGCTTTGTTGCCGACCGTCGCGATGGGGGCTATTCCGATGCCTCGGTGGAGCGTGCGCTTGCGGCCGTGAAGGGCCTGCATGCCTTTTTGGTGCGCGATGGGGCTGTGGCCCAAAATCCAACGGCGGCGTTGCGCCTGCCTAAAAAGGCTGAGCGTTTGCCGGAGTATCTATCGGTGGAGGATGTCTCGGCGCTGCTCGATCAAGACTTCCCCGAGGGCGAGATGGGCTTGCGCGACCATGCCATCTTGGAAGTGCTCTACGGATGCGGTTTACGTGTGAGCGAGTTGGTGGGGCTCGATGTGGGCGATATCCATATCGACGATGGCTTTGTGCTCGTTCGCGGTAAGGGCTCAAAGGAACGCCTGTCCCCGCTGGTAGGAAGCGCGGCGCGAGCTCTGGCGCTCTATGTAACTGAGGGGCGTTCTCGCTTGGCGGCCCATGCCCGCGGAACCGAGACCTCGGCGGTCTTTTTAAATAAGAACGGCCGCCGTCTGTCGCGCCAGGGCATCCATGCCATCTGTGAGCGCTACGGGCGCCAGGTGGGGCTGGTGGGACTCCATCCCCACACGCTGCGTCACTCCTTTGCTACCCATATGCTTGCGGGCGGCGCAGACCTGCGTGTGCTGCAGGAGATTTTGGGCCATGCCGATATTTCGACCACGCAGGTCTACACACATGTCGACCGCACGCAACTGACCGAGGTCTATCTGGCGGCGCATCCGCTGGCACATCGCTAGCACCTCGCTGACCTGCATATTTATAAATATTAAGGGGGGCGGGCCCCAGATTGCCGATACGCACTTTTGCGCGCATGGGCAATCTGGGGCCCGCCCCATTTTTCGCCAGACACCGACGCGGCGGTGGGCCGTGTGTGTCGTGGGTGGGGGAGTTTGGGGGCGATGTGAACGGCGTGTAAAGGGACGTAAAAATCGCCTCAAGGTCAACTTGAAGGTTGAGGTTCGCGGGCGTGGTTCTACAGGTGGCATCCCGTCTTTGCTGCAAACACAACATATTGTGTTTTCGAACATATGCTTGGGGGTGTTTTGCAATATATGGTGGGTGGAGTGGTGGGGCGGAGTGGGGGAAGGGGTGGGGAAAGGTGTTGAAAAATGGGGCGGTTCCCCATATTATTAATGACGTCGACAGGCGGGGTGGTTCCCCGCGTACGTGCCATCTGAGTAACCGAGGGGAGGGCGCACATGGGAATGACTGGTGCATACGAGCGCAATCTCGATGCAAAAGGTCGTCTGTCCCTGCCTGCACCCCTTCGCGAGGAGCTTGGAGAGCACGTTCGCGTGTTCAAAGCCCTGGATGTCGATGCTCTGTACGTGTTCTCTGCCGAGGCCTTCGATAAGTGGGTCGAAGGACTCTTCGCGGGTCGTGAGGGCCACGAGGGTTTTAACCCGCGTGACATTAATGACCAGAAGCTCATGAGGGCGATCAACAAGCGCACCACGTCGATGGACGTGGACAGCGCCGGTCGTATCGGTCTTTCCGAGTCTCTCCGCAAGCAGGCGAACCTCGACCGCGAGGTCACGGTTGTGGGCAACTACGACCACCTTGAGGTTTGGGATCGCGCCGCGGCCGATGAGGACGATGACGATGAGGCCCTGCTGGACCTCTTCTTCTCGTAAGGGCAAGGCACGGGTAACGGATGGAGCGTGGGATCTTGACACAAGAATATCGGCATGAACCTGTCATGCTCGGCGAAGTGCTTGAGTCGCTGCGGCTAAAGAGCGGCTCCGTTGTCTGCGATTGCACCCTTGGCGGTGCCGGCCATTCGGTAAAGATGGCCGCGCAGGTGGGGGAGACGGGCCTTTTGCTCGGCGTCGATCAGGACGACATGGCCCTCGAGGCCGCTGGCGCCCGTCTGGACCGCGAGGTTCCCGGCGTTCCGCACCAGCTGCTGAAGGGCAATTTCGGCGACTTGGACGAGCTGCTTTGCTCGGCCGAGGTGCCCGGGGTCGATGGCTTCCTGTTCGATTTGGGCGTTTCGTCACCGCAACTCGATATCCCTGGCAGGGGCTTTTCGTATAACGAGGACGCCCCATTGGACATGCGGATGGATCCGGGTAATAACACCTTAAACGCAGCTGAGGTCATCAACACCTATAACGAACACGACCTCGCCCGGATTCTACGCGTCTACGGCGAAGAGAAGTTCGCCTCGCAGATCGCGCGCGAGATCGTGCGCCGCCGCGAGCAAGAACCGATCGAAACCACCGGCCAATTTGTCGAGATCATCAAGGCGGGTATCCCGGCTGCCGCTCGTCGGCATGGCGGACACCCGGCCAAGAAAAGTTTCCAGGCCATTCGCATCGAGGTCAATCACGAGCTCGATGTGCTCGAACGAGGGCTTGATGCCGCCATCAGGTGGCTCAACCCGGGCGGACGTATCTGCGTCATCTCGTATCACTCGCTCGAGGACCGTATCGTAAAGAACCACTTTAAGGAGATGAGCCAGGGGTGCACGTGTCCGCCGGAGATTCCGGTGTGCGTGTGCGGCAACGTGCCGATACTCAAGGTCATCACCCGCAAACCCCTGGTTGCCCAACCCGATGAGGTTGCGCGCAACCCTCGGGCGAGATCAGCCAAGATCCGCGTGGCGCAGCGTCTGTAGACGCGACCGCGCGATATTGGACCTCCCGCTCGCACCATAAACGAAGCTTAAACACACTACCAACGTACTCGGGATGGGAGGCGGCATATCATGGGCTACAACACTTCAAGCGCAGCACTCGCCTATGATATGAACGCCATGCCCGCCTATCGTGAGACGCCGCAGGCCCCCGTTGCTCCCCGTGAGCAGCACACGCCGCGCTTTGATGTCTACACGGGCGCGGGCCGTCAGGCAAACCAGGCGGTAAGCCCGGTTTTCATGAGCGTTCTTAAAACGTTTTGCATCATTGCGGCTATCTTCATGACGATCGGCGTCGCCCGCGTGGCGCTCGCCGGCGTTACGGCCCAGGTGCTCAACAGCAACGCCGAGCTTACCAACACGCTCGAAAAGGCGACCGATGAGAGCTCCGACCTGGAGGTCATGCATTCGGTCTATGGCGCCGACACGCGCATTCGCGACCTTGCGGGCGCTTATGGCATGGTGGAGCCCAGCGAGAGCGTTACACTTGACTTTTCGCAGGATGCAGCCGCGGGCGCCAACGCGACCGCGACCGCTCAGTAGCAAGACGGTAGCTGAGTATGACAAATGACTATCGCCGCGGTTCCGATGGGGGCCGCGGTTCTGGACGTCCCTCGTCGCGGGGACGTTCTGGTTATCAAGGAACGGGTCGGCAATCTTACAACGCCGGGCGGTCCCGTGGCAACGACCCGGCGTCGCGACTTCGCGGCTCGGGCGGCCCTCAAGTGCATAACACCAGGTCGCGCAAGAGTTCGTCGACCGAATGGCTCACAGGCGCGCCTCTGCCTCGCCGCAAAGCCGTCATGGGATTCATTGGGCTTGGCTTGGGCTTGGGCGTCTTTCGCCTTGCCGACTATCAAATTGTCGAAGCCGATAAACTGCGCGAGCGCGCCGATGCGCGCCGCCTGCTAGCGCAGACCCTCTATGCCAAACGCGGCACCATATACGACCGCAACGGTAACGTGCTGGCGTCGTCGGTCGAATGTCGCAACATCGCCGTGAACCCGCAGCTTGTCGAGGATGTCGACAAGACGGTGTCGGCGCTGGTCAAGGCAACGGGAATCGATAAAAAGACCTGCCGCAAGCTCGTTGAGTCCGATGGCACCTGGGTGTATATCAAGCGCCAGGTGGACGAAGACGATGCTGCGGCGCTGGAGAAGAAGAACCTGCCCGGCGTGCTTTTTGAGCAGGCCATGAAGCGCGTATATCCATACGGCAATCTGGCATCGCAGGTGCTGGGTGTAGTGAATGTGGACAACGACGGCTTGACGGGTCTCGAAAAGCAATACAACAAGCTTCTGACAGGCACGAACGGTTCTCTCGTACGCGAGCGCGCGAGAGACGGCAGCTATATCGCGGGCGGTGCCTATAAAAAGGTGGCTGCGGTCGACGGCGTTGATATCGTGACGACGCTCGACGTCAATATCCAGCGTGCGGCCGAGGATGCCCTGGCAGAGGCAGTTGAGAAGACTAAGGCCAAGAACGGCTCGGCGCTGGTCACCGATCCTACGACAGGCGAGATCTTGGCAGCCTGCTCGTATCCGACTTACGACCAGACCAATCTGGAAAACGCCAAGACCGAGGATATGAACTTGCGCCTGGTCACCGACGCCTACGAGCCCGGCTCGGTCTTTAAGACGCTCGTGGCAGGCGCCGGCTTCGACTTGGGCGTCGTGCGATCGAGCACGTCGTTTGAGGTGCCGGCGAGCATCAAGGTGGGCGACGATACCGTCACCGATGCCGACAAGCGCGACTACGCCATGACCATGGATGTGCGCGAGATGATGCGCCGTTCGTCCAACGTGGGCTTTGTCCTGGTGGGGCGCAAGATCGGTGCCGACGACTTTGCCGCCTATGTGGACAAGTGGGGCATCGGTCACAGCTCCGGTGTCGATTTTCCGGGCGAGAGCCTGGGCATCGTCAAGGAACGTGACCAGTATGACGGCGCCACGCTGGGCTCGATGAGCTTTGGACAGGCGCTGTCCGTCTCGCCGATTGAGGTCGCACGTGCCGTGGGCGGTATCGCCAACGGCGGCGTGATGATGACCCCGCACTTCTATAAGTCCAGCAAGGGCGACGAGAAGGACTGGGGCGAAGGCGAGCGCGCGATTTCGGAGGACGCCGCATCCCAGGTGACATCGTGCATGCAGACGGTCGTGTCCGAGGGAACGGGCGTTGGCGGCGCGGTTGACGGCTATGACGTGGCGGGTAAGACCGGTACGGCCGAACGTGCCGACGAGAACGGCGGCTACCTCAAGGAGAACTACATGTCGTCCTTTATGGGCTTTGCACCGGCACAATCGCCCAAGGTGCTGTGCTATATCACGCTCGACGGAACGCCGAGCGGCTCAGATGCCGCTGCGGTGCCGTTCCAGTCCATTATGGCCAACGCGCTCGACGTGCTGGGTATCCCACACACGAAGTAGGGGGTTACAATCTTTGGGGCGTGGTTTGTTGTCCCATATGAGGGTGTTCACATGCCCTGCACCACGCATGTGCGGCGCTGGGATACAATACGCCGATAGCATTATTAGGTTTACAGGGGAGCTGCAATGATAGAGATCGCCGTCAACAACCTCGCGGCCGCAACAGGGGCCCGAACCGTGACGGGAGAAGCCGATCGGGTATGCCGCGGGTGCGTTATCGACTCGCGCCAGGTCGAGGAAGGGACGATTTTCGTCGCCTTTCCCGGTGAAAACGTCGACGGCAATGACTTTGCTTCCCGTGCCGTCCAGTCGGGTGCCGGCGCCGTCGTGATGACGCGTGAGCCCGAGGCCGAGCTGGTCTCGATGGCGCAGGACAAGGGGTGCGCCATCCTGCTGACCGATGATCCCGAGGAGTTTCTGCTGCGTTTGGCGCACACGTATCGCCTGGAGCTTGGCTGCCTGGTCGTTGGCATTACCGGTTCCATCGGCAAGACGACGACCAAGGACGTGCTCGCCGCCGTGCTCGCCAAGCGCTATCGTGTCTGGGCCACCAAGGGCAATTTCAATAACCTGATCGGCATGCCGCTCACGGTGCTTTCCGCTCCGGCCGATACCGAGGTCCTGGTGCTCGAGATGGGCATGAACCATTTCCACGAGATTGAGCGCCTGTCCCAGTCCGCCAATCCCAACCTTGCCATCGTGAGCAAGATTGGTACCTCTCACATCGGCATTTTGGGCAGCCGCGAGAACATCGCCCGCGCTAAGGCCGAGATTGTCCAGGGCATGTGCGCCGCCGGCGACTTCTTGCCGCTGCTGGTTTTGGGCGGCGAGGACGACTTTACGCCGTTCATTCGCGATACGTTCGCCCAGCCTGCTGGTATCGACGTGATGCTGGCCGGCGTCTCGGACGACGATGAGGTCCGTGCCCGCGACATTCGTGTTGATGACGAGGGCCGTCCGGTCTTTACGCTCGATTTTGGCCAGGGTGAGACGATCGATACCATGCTTGCCATCCCCGGCGTGCAGTCCGTTCCAAATGCCGTTAAGGCCGCCGCGGTTGCCTATCGCCTGGGCGTGACGCCCGAGCAGATCGATGCTGCCTTTAGGGGCCTCACGATCACCGGGCACCGCCAGGAGATCAAGCGCGCCAAGAGCGGTGCCCGCGTCATCGACGATTCCTATAACGCCAGCGCCGAATCCATGGCTGCTGGTCTCGATCTACTGTGCTCGCTTTCGTGCACGGGGTCTCGCATGGCGATCCTGGGCGAGATGGGCGAGATGGGCGATGAGGCTCCTCGCATGCATGAGCTCGTGGGCGCCTATGCCGCCGCCAAGAAGCTCGACATGCTGGCGTGCGTGGGTGGTGAGCTGGCCCAGCTTATGGCCGATGCCGCGCGCATGATGGGCATGGACGAGGACCGCATCCAGGTGTTCTCCGATTATCAGCAGGTGCTCGACCGCATGGGCGGCGCGCTTGAAAAACATGATGTTGTACTGGTCAAGGGTTCCCGCTTTGTTGAGCTCGACCGCTTTGTGGAAGGTGTGTGCTAGCCCATGTTCGGCAATCCCTCGTATCCAACGTATCAGGCTTTTTTGGGGCTTGGCATCGCCGCTGCCATTGCGCTGCTGCTCATGCCGTGGTGGATCAAGCTGCTCAAGGTCGAGGGTATCGGCCAGCAGGTTCGTGCCGACGGCCCCAAGCGTCATTTGGTTAAGCAGGGAACGCCCACCATGGGTGGCGTTGTCATCCTCGTCGCGATCTCGCTGACCTGCCTGCTGATGGGCAAGCTCACCACCGAGCTCGTGCTCGTGCTGCTCGCCACGCTGGCGACCGGCGTGCTGGGCCTGATCGACGACCTGACCTCCGTTACGCATGGGCGCTCGCTCGGTCTGACGCCTCATGCCAAGATGATCGGCCTAACCATTATCTGTGTCACCTTTACGGTACTTGCCGTCAACTGGTGCGGCGTCGCCCCCGAGATTCGTTTTCCCGGCGGCCTGACGATTGACCTCGGTGTTCTTTCGACCACCATCTGCGGCCTTTCGTTCCCGTGGCTCTACATTGTCTTTTGCTGGCTGATGATCGCCGGTCTTTCTAATGCCGTGAACCTGACCGATGGCCTTGACGGTCTTGCCGGCGGCACCTCCATGATTGCCATGCTCGCCATGGCTGCCATGGCGTTTTTGCACGGAGACGTGAACCTGTCCATCTTCTGCACCGCGTGTGCCGGTGCCTGCTTGGGCTTTCTGTGGTTCAACTGCTATCCGGCGAGCATCTTTATGGGCGATACCGGCTCGCTTGCCCTGGGCGCCGCGTTTGCCTGCACGTCCATCATGACCAACACCGAGGTCGTCTCCCTCATCATCGGCGGCCTGTTTATCGTTGAGACCCTGTCGGTCATGATTCAGGTTGTCTACTTCCACTTTACGCACAAGCGCGTCTTCCTTATGGCGCCCATCCATCATCATTTCGAAAAGAAGGGCTGGGCCGAGACCAAGGTCGTCATCCGTTTTTGGATTATCGCTGCGGCCTTTGGTGCCGTTGGCCTTGCCCTGTTCTTCCAGTTGGGATAGTGGTCTTTCATGCCTCTTGCTGATGTCTTTAGCCTGCTCGTTTTGGGTCAGGGCAAATCCGGTCTCGATGTCGCCCGCTGGGCGCTGGCACATCCCGAGCGCGTAAGCGCCGTTACCGTGTATGGCGGCGGCACCTCTGAGCCCAATGACGCCACGCGTGCGCTCGAGGCTGCTGGTGCGTCGTTTGTCTATGGGACCGAACAGGTCGAGGGCGCCTATGACGTATGCGTGACGTGCCCGGGCATCTCGGAGTTCTCGGGCTTCTTTAAGGCCGGGCGCGAGCATGCCGCCCAGATTATGGGTGAGCCCGAGTTTGCCTATCGCCTGTCGCCCGATAACTGGATTGCCATCACGGGCACCAACGGCAAGACGACCACCACGTCGCTGACTGATTATCTGCTTAAGGCTGCCGGCGAGGCCAGCGTTGCTGTCGGCAACATCGGCGAGCCGCCGGTCAACGAGATTGACGGCCGAGCCCACAACGAGTGGTTTGTGGCTGAGCTCTCGAGCTATCAGATTGCTACGACAACCGAGCTCCACCCCCGCGTGGCGGTGCTGCTCAACATCACTCCCGACCACTTGGGCTGGCATAAGAGCCATAAGAACTATGCGCTTGCCAAGATCAAACTGTTTGACAATATGGTCGATGACGATCTGGTGGTTGTCGACGTCGAAGACGCCGGCATTCACGAGTTCGATGAGTACATCTACACGCCGGGTCGTCGCATCTGCAAGGTTGCCTTTGACGAGCCTGAGGGCGAGGATGCCGCCTTTGTGCGCGATGGCAAGATGATCGTGCGTCTGAAGGGCGTCGAGACTCAGCTTGTCGCCACGTCCGAGCTCAAGATCTCGGGCCATCACAATGTTATCAATGCCCTGTGCGCTGCCACGGCTGCCCTGGCAGTCGGTGCCGATGTCGATGGTGTCTGCCGCGGTCTGGCCTCGTTCCAGCCGCTCGAGCACCGCGTGGAGCCGTGTGGCGAGATTGACGGCGTGCGCTACGTCAACGATTCCAAGGCGACCAACACCGATGCGGTCGAGAAGGCACTGACGGCATTTCCCGATGACGACGTGATCTTGCTGCTCGGCGGCCACGATAAGGGCACGCCGCTCACGGACTTCGCGCGCGTCGTTATGGACAACGTGCGCTCGGTCGTCTGCTTTGGCGATGCGCGCGAGCGCTTCACCGCCGCTATGGACGAGGCCGATGTCGATGGCGATGTGGATATCGCCCAGGCGGATGACCTGCGCGACGCCGTGGACGTTGCCCGTTCGCTTTCGAGCCGTGGTGACGTGATCTTACTATCACCTGCCTGCTCTTCGTTCGATGAGTTCTCGGGCTATGAGGAGCGCGGCCGCGTGTTTAAGGACTACGTGGCTCAGCTTGCCGCTGCGGCGAAATCGCAAATGGAATAGGGGTTGCGGTGAGAGAGGAGAGCCCCCGACAAGGTATGAGGAGGCCCGACTCGGACCGTGCTTCCTCACGTCGCATCACACCGCGTTCCAGCCGCGGCGGGCAGTCGTTTAGCGAACGCTATATTGCCGGCGTTCCCGCCCGTATCATGCGCCCCCGTTTGATATTCATGGCCTGCTTGTTTACCTTGGTGTGCTTTGGCCTGCTGATGGTGTACTCGGCGTCTTCGGTCGAGGCGCTGCACGAGAATGGCTCGGCGACGTTTTTTCTGGGTCGACAGGCCGCGTTTGCCGTGGTCGGTGTTCTGGCACTGATTGCCATCGTGCGCGTTTTGCCGGACAGCTGGTTTGGGGAGGATGTGCTCAGGATCTTCCTTATCGGCATGATAGGGCTACTGCTTCTGGTGTTCTTGGTGGGCAGCGGCAGCCGCGGCGCCACGCGCTGGCTCAACATCGCCGGTATTCAGTTCCAGCCTTCCGAGTTTTTAAAGCCATTTGCCATTGCGTATTCGGCCATCATGCTTGATCGCTTCTTTTCGCCCGGTGGCAACATCAACGAATTCCTTCGCAAGATGGGCATCTACCTGGGCATTTCGCTCTTTCTGATCTTTATCCAGCCCGATTTCGGTACTGTCCTGATCATCCTGTTGACCCTCATGTGCATGGCGTTGTTTGCGGGTCTCGACCCCAGATTTATCATCGGCGTGCTAATCTTCGGCATTCTCGTGATCGTGATTGCGCTTGTCGCAGAGCCGTACCGTATGGTGCGTATTCAGGTTGCCTTGAACCCTTGGGCCGACGAGTATGGTGACGGCTATCAGGCCACGCTTGCCATCATGGCCTTTGCCTCGGGCGGTCTGTTCGGCCGTGGCATCGGCAACTCAACCATGAAGTACTCGTATCTGCCCGAGGCGCACAATGACTACATCCTGGCCATCATTGGCGAGGAAGTCGGTTTTGTCGGAACCGTGCTGTTCTTCTTGGTGTTTGCGATGCTGATCTACTCGGCGTTTCGCATTGCCGAGCAGGCGACCGATCGTCGGGGCGCGCTCATGGCGTCTGGCTCCGCGGTCATTCTCGCGGTGCAGTTTTTGATTAACGCGCTGGGCATCCTCAACGTGTTTCCCATGACGGGCAAACCGTTGCCGTTTATTAGCTACGGCGGTTCGTCGATTATTGTGTCGCTCATGCTTGCCGGGTTGATCCTGCGCGTTTCGTACGAGAGCGCCCGCCGCGATGAGTATGACCGCCGCCGTGAGAGCTTTGCCGTTATGGATGAGAGTACCGCCGGCGTGCCCCACGTGCGCGGCGAGCGATCTTCGCGTAACGGTTTTACCGTCCTGGATGGCTCTGCGACCGACCCCGCAGCCCGCCCGCGTCAGCGAACGGCGCCGCAAGGTCGTCCTCAGCGCCCCACTCCTCGCAATGCGGGCGGCGGATATAATCGAATCGATTTGAACTCAGACCCGTCGGCGCGTCTGCGTACCGACGACCAGGGACCGCGTGTACGAAGGGACTACCATGACCGATAAAATGACCGTTGCTATTGCAGCCGGCGGCACGGCAGGGCACATCAACCCCGCGCTCGCCTTGGCCGAAGAGCTGCGTGGCCGTGGCCACCACGTTGTGTTCGTGGGCCAGTCGCGCAAGCTCGAGGGTCGTCTGGTCCCCGAGGCTGGGTTTGATTTTGTGCCCATTACGGTCACAGGCTTCGACCGCTCCCGTCCTTGGACGGCGCTGACCTCGCTGTGGCGTGTCAACAAGGCCAAGCGTGCGCTCGCCAGTCATTTTTCAAAGGTTGGCAAGCCCGATGCCGCCATTGGTTTTGGTGCCTATGTCGAGGTTCCGCTGCTGGGGTGGTGCAAGGGCGCGGGCGTTCCGTATCTGCTGCATGAGCAGAACTCTGTTCCGGGCCTGGCCAACAAGATGATGAACTCCCACGCCGCCCGCGTGTGCATCTCGGTGCCGGCAGCGCGTTCGGTCTTTGAGCGCGAAGGTGACCCTGACCACGTGCTCATGACCGGCAACCCCGTACGTCGCTCGGTAATCGAGGGCGATCGCGCTCGCGGCCGCAGGGCACTTGGCGTTCCCGAGGACGCTACGCTGCTGCTCGTCTTTGGCGGTTCACTTGGCGCCCAGCACCTCAACGAGCGCGTGGCTTCGCTCAAAAACGAGCTGCTTTCGCGCAAGAACCTCTATGTGTTGCATTCGACGGGTGCCGACGGCTTTGAGGAGACCGAGCGCGCTTTGGCGCTGACGCCCGAGGAGGCGAAGCGTTACCGCGTCCAGCCTTACATCGACAACATGGGCGATATGCTGGCTGCTGCCGATTTGGTGCTCTCGCGTTCGGGCGCATCGAGCGTGGCCGAGATTGCTGCACTCGCCGTGCCTTCGGTGCTCGTGCCGTACCCGCACGCCACGGCCGATCACCAAACCACCAATGCCCGTTATCTGGTCGACGCCGGGGCCGGCGTGCTCTGCGCCGATGCCGATATCGACGGTTCTGCCTTTGCCGATGAGCTGCTGCACCTGGTCGATGACGCGGCGGCACGCGACGCCATGCGTCAGGCGGCGCGTGGTCTGGCTCAGGATAGGGCCGCCGCTCTTCTGGCGGATGCGGTAGAGGGTTTGCGTTAGTTAGACGGGATATCGTCGGTCGCCCTCGCGCTGATGCGGTAGGTGCGGTACAGTTAACGGGTTACAGGCAGTGTTTACGCAAGGAGTACACGAGCACATGGCTGATTCCCAGACTGCAACCTCCGCGCCCGAGTTTAAGAGCGCCCACTTTATCGGTATCGGCGGCGCCGGCATGAGCGGCATCGCCCTCGTTCTGCACGAGCGCGGTTATGCCGTTACCGGCTCCGACCTTAAGACGTCACGTTATATCCGCCAGCTTACCCGCGCTGGTGTGAAGGTGCATGTGGGCCATGAGGCCGCCACGATCGACGAGGTCAAGCCCGACGTGGTTGTTGTCTCTACCGCTATTCCGGAGTCCAACCCTGAACTCGTGCGCGCTCGCGAGCTTGGTATTCCCGTGTGGCCCCGTGCCAAGATGCTCTCTGCTTTGGGCCACGGCTACACCACCGTCGCTGTTGCCGGCACGCATGGCAAGACCACCACGTCTTCGATGTGCGCCACCATGCTCGACCGCATGGGTCTGGATCCGAGTTTCTTGATCGGTGGCATCGTCGAGGGCTATGACACGAACGGCAAGAACGGCTCGGGCGACTACTTTGTCGCCGAGGCCGACGAGTCCGACAGCTCCTTCCTGTTCCTGAACCCCAACGTGGTCATTGTGACCAACGTCGAGGCCGACCACCTCGATCACTACTCGGGTATCGAGGAGATCGAGGCAACTTTCGCCAAATTCATGAGCCTGGTGGGCGAGGACGGCACCGTCATCGTCTGCGGTGAGGACCCGCATCTGGTCGAGCTCGCCAAGTCGACGGGCCGTCACGTGCTTTCCTACGGCTTTGCCGAGAGCAACGACATCGTCTGCATGCACCCGGATGTCAAGGGCATCCAGAGCGACTTTATCGTTCGCTTTGAGGACGGCACTGAGCACGCTGTGGAGATCAAGAGCAATCCCGGTCGCCACAACATGCTCAACGCCACGGCGGTGCTCACCGTCGCCCATGTCCTGGGCCTTGACATCGACGCCGCCGCCAAGGCGCTCTCGAGCTTTGAGGGCGTCCGCCGTCGCTTTACCCACGTGGGTGATATCGATGGCATCACCGTGGTCGATGATTACGGCCATCACCCCACCGAGATCAAGGCGACGCTTGCTGCCGCTTCGTCGCTGGGCTACAAGCACGTCGACGTCGTGTTCCAGCCGCACCGCTATTCGCGCCTGCAGGCCCTGTGCGACGACTTTGCCGATGCATTTGCCAATGCCGATAAACTGCTGCTGATTGATGTGTTCTCGGCTGGCGAGATGCCCATTCCGGGTGTCACCTCTAAGATGCTCGCCGATACCGTGCGCGCCAAGCATCCTGGTAAGGAGGTCGTGTATTGCTCCAGCCGTCTTGAGCTTAATCAGGAGCTCGAGCAGATGGTGGGCGAGGGCGACCTGCTGCTCACAATGGGTGCCGGTGACGTTACGACCGTCGGTCCCGAGTTTATCGAGTATCTGACTGCCAAGAAAGACGCTTAAGTCTAATGGGTCTGTTTAACGCCGTCATGGCGCTCTCGGGCATGATCGACACGGATGTGATCGAGGACGAGCGCCTTGCGCGTCATACGAGCTATCGTATCGGCGGCAAGGCCGACCTCTTTGTGACGTGCCATAGCTATCATGCCCTTCGCCGCGCCGTGGCGGTGCTCGATCGCGAGCAGGTGCCGTGGGTCATCATCGGCAAGGGCTCCAATCTGCTGGTTGCCGATGGCGGTTATCGCGGCGCCGTCATTTCGCTCGGACGTGAGTTTCAGCGCACGGTTGTTGCCGATGACGGTTGTACGCTGACGGTCGGTGCGGGCGTGATGTTTGCGCGCCTGGTCAACGATGCCCTGTCGCGTAGCCTCTCGGGCCTTGAGTTTGCCGTTGGCATCCCTGGCTCGGTTGGCGGTGCGATATCTATGAATGCCGGCACACGGACCGAGTGGATTGGCTCGCTGGTTGAGGATGTCGTAACGTTTGACCCGGCATCCGGTATCAAGCATTATGCGGGGTCCGAGATCACTTGGGGCTACCGCGAATGTAGCCTTCCCCGCAATGAGATCATCCTCGAGTGCGTGCTCAAGCTTAAACCGGCGCCCAAGGCCGACATTCGCGAGCGCATGGAGCGGTACCTTACGAGGCGCAAGCGTACACAGCCCATGGGTCGCGCATCCTGCGGGTCGGTTTTTCGCAATCCGCCCGATGCGAGCGTGGGCAAGCTTATCGAGGATTGTGGATTAAAGGGTTTTTCGATTGGCGGCGCGGAAGTTTCGCCCGTTCACGCTAATTTTATCGTTAATAACGGAACTGCCTCGGCCGATGACGTTGCCGCGGTTATCAGACATGTGCACGGAAAGGTGAGGGAGGCGTATGGCATCGAGCTCAGACCGGAAGTTAAATTCCTCGGCTTCTAGAGCATCGAAACCCACCTTCCGCCGCGCCGGAGGGCGTTCCGGCGCGCCTGCCAAACCTCAACGCAATACCGTCGCGCACTCTAAGTCTGTCGGGCATGCTCGACAGACCAGTCGTCCGGTTGTCGGCTCGCAGCTCGGTAATCGTCCGGCCGCAAAAAAGTCCTCGCGTCCCTCGGTGACGTCAAAGCCTGTTATGGGCGCCAAACCTGCCCGTCCCATGGCAACTCCTAAGCCCTCGACGGGAACTAAGGCGGCGCGTCCGGGTCGCACGCTGGGCGCATCGAAACCGCGCTCGCTGACATCGGTGCCGGCTACCGCCAAGAAGCCTTCGGGTAAAAAAGGCGTCAACCCGTTGTCTTCACTTGGGGCGATGGCAAATAAAACGTCAGACGCCGCTTCTCTCGTTACAGGCAAAGGCAAAATCGTGGGCGGCGTTCTGGCCGTCTTGGCCGTGCTCGTCGTCGTTGCCGTCGTGGTGATCAACTCTGGATTGTTTACCGCCACTGATATTCAGATTCAAGGCAGCGAGCATGTGACGAAGCACGATGCTATCCAGCTGATCGATTTGCCCGAGGGAACGTCGCTTTTTAACGTCGATCCTGACCAGATTGCCGAGGACCTCAAGCAGAACCCGTGGGTGTCGGGCGTGGATGTCCAGCGTCAGTTCCCGCATACGCTCATCATTACGCCTATGGAGCGCAAGGTCATCGCAATTGCCTATATCAGCTCCGATGACCTTGCCTGGGCCATCGGGGATGATGACACCTGGATCGCCCCGCTGTCGACGTCGGTCGAAGTGGATGGCCAGGGCAACGTCATCACGACAGGGCAGGGCTCAAATACCCTGACCGGCATTGATGCCGCGCTGGCGCTCGCTAAGCACTATGGCGCGGTGTTGTTGACTGATGTCTCGGCGGATGTCGCTCCGGTTTCCGGCCAGGCGGTGAGCTCCAAGGCCGTTAAGGCTGGCTTGGATTATGTGCGTGGTTTTTCGAGCGAGTTCTTGGGACAAGTCAAGGATATTTCCACGCCTTCGGTCGAAGCCATCTCGGCAAACCTCAATAACGGCATTGAGGTGTCGCTGGGCGATTCGAACGATATCGTCAAGAAGGAGCGCGTAGTCACCAAGCTGCTTTCGCAGGTAGAGGGCGTAACGTATATCAATGTGCGCTCTCCGGGTAACTATACATTTAGGAACGCTCCGACCTCGTAGCGCTGGTTGATGCTTTGTTGAGGGGCCATACCACGCCGTTTATCTGGTTTGTTTGGTTTTCACGGTCAATTATTTGACTGATACGTTCATAATGTGCAAACATAATACGGTTTACCTTTGCATTTACTTTCAACCTGAAGGTTAATGTGCGCAGGGGTCGACCCATGCTATGGCTATAACCTTTGTTCGGAGGACCGACATGCACGAGACAGAGATCAACAACTACCTTGCCGTCATTAAGGTGGTCGGCGTCGGCGGCGGCGGTACCAACGCGGTCAATCGAATGATCGAAGAGGGCATCCGCGGCGTCGAGTTTGTTGCCATCAACACCGATGCTCAGGCACTCGCGATCTCTGATGCCGATATCAAGGTGCACATCGGCACCGACCTTACCCGCGGCCTGGGCGCCGGCGCCAACCCCGAGGTTGGCCGCAAGGCTGCCGATGAGTCCCGCGACGACATTGCCGAGGCGCTCGCTGGCGCCGACATGGTGTTCATCACCTGCGGCGAGGGCGGTGGCACCGGTACCGGCGCTGCTCCCATCGTTGCCGATATCGCGATGAACGAGGTCGGTGCGCTGACCGTCGCCGTCGTGACCAAGCCCTTCACCTTCGAGGGCCGCAAGCGCAAGAAGAGCGCCGAGGAGGGCATTAAGACCCTCTCCGATTGCGTCGACACCATGATCGTCATCCCTAACGATAAGCTGCTCGACATCGCCGAGAAGAAGACCACCATGCTCGAGGCCTTCGCGATTGCCGATGGCGTCCTTTCCCAGGGCACCCAGGGTATCACCGACCTCATCACCGTCCCCGGTATCATCAACCTGGACTTCGCCGATGTTAAGACCATCATGAAGCAGGCCGGTACCGCCATGATGGGTATCGGTACCTCTTCTGGGGATACCCGTGCCGTCGATGCTGCCCAGCAGGCCATCTCCAGCCCGCTGCTCGAGAGCTCCATCGATGGTGCCACGCGCGTGCTGCTCTCCATCGCCGGTTCCAAGGACCTGGGCATCCAGGAGATCAGCGACGCCGCCGACGTTGTCGCCAACGCCGTCGACCCCGAGGCCAACATCATCTTCGGTACCGTTGTCGACGAGTCCCTGGGCGATCAGGTGCGTATCACCGTCATCGCTACGGGCTTCTCCGACTCCAACGTCAACCGTCAGGACGAGCTCTTTGCTGCTCAGCAGTCTCAGAGCAAGGCAGCTGCCTCCGCTGAGCCGCAGCGCACCGCTCCGGCCACCAGTCCGGCTCAGGCCGCTCCGACCCGCAACGTCGGTGGCACCGAGCTTCCTAACTTCGGCAACGATCAGTTCGAGCTTCCCGACTTCCTGAAGCGCGGCAGCTTCTAAGTCGTTCTTTGCATTGTTGTGCACAGGGGCGTGTCCGTATGGACGCGCCCTTTTTATTTCGACTTTGTAAACTAGAACCTCCAATCTCTTTACGTTCCCTTTACGATTGCCTCCAGCGCAGCAGGTATCCTTTTAGAGAAGTATGACAGCCGTATAAACGCGGGCTGTAGCGGCGATGCCGCGGTACTTGTGTTATTAGGAGGCTTTAGTATGGCAGCACGTGCGGACAACGTTTCGCGTGTCGACCATGATGGAGTTACGTTGGTGGAGGGCGCGACATCCGATGTTCGCTTTGCCTTCACCGAGCGCGCCGGTGGCGTTTCCGAAGATGCGTACTCCTCACTCAACTTGGGCTCGCATGTTGGCGATGACCCCTTTGCTGTTCAAGAAAATCGTCGTCGTGCGCTCGAAGCTATGGGTGCCGCCGAGTGCGAGCACAACCTGCTCGTTCCCAATCAGGTCCATGGTGATCATATCGTTGCGGTGACCTCGAACGGCGCCGATGACCTTGAGGACGTTCGCGAGCAGATTGCCGAGGGCTGTGATGCCATCGTCTGCACGGCGCATAACGTGCCCGTGCTGCTCTGCTTTGCCGACTGCGTTCCCGTGGTGCTGGTGGCCCCTGGCGGATTTGCCGTGGTGCACTCCGGTTGGAAGGGCACGATTGCACGTATTTCCGCCAAGGCGTGCCAGGCGCTTTGCGATGCTGCCGGCTGCGATGCGAGCAACGTTTCCGCCTATATCGGCCCCCATATCTTGGGTGACGAATATGAGGTATCCCAGGAACTCATGGATCGCTTTGCCGCCGAGTTCTCTTGCATCGATGCGAGTGCCTCTCGCATGCTCGATCTTTCCGCTGCCATTCGCGAGGCGCTGGTAGATGTCGGTGTCGACGCGGATAATATCGTGGATACCCAGCTTTCGACTGTGCGTCAGAACGACCGCTTTTATTCCTACCGTAACGAGGACGGCACCTGTGGGCGCCATGCTGCGATCGGCGTGATGCTATGAGAAAGATCGTATCGGTCCTGAGCGCCGCTGTGCTTACGCTTACGCTGTGCGCCTGTTCTTCGGGATCTTCTACCTCTTCCATTACCGTCGCCGGCTCCACGACCTGCCTTCCTATCGCCGAGATTGCGGCCGAGGGCTTTAAGGAGGAGACCGGCATCGACGTGCTCGTTTCCGGTTTGGGTTCTTCCGCTGGCATCGAGGCCGTCAGCGCCGGCACAGCCGATATCGCCAGCTCCTCCCGTGGACTCAATGCCGACGAACAGGATCTGGGCCTGACTCCCATCGTCATTGCCCACGACGGTATCGCGGTCATCGTGAACGACGATAACCCGGTCGATAACCTCTCGACCGAGCAGCTCCGCGATATTTACGCCGGCAAGATCACCAACTGGAAAGAAGTCGGTGGCGAGGACCTGAGGATTCAGGTTATCAACCGAGATGAGGCGTCCGGCACGCGTGAGGCCTTCCGCACCATCGTGATGGACGGCACCCCGTTCGATCGCCGCTCGGCCGTTCTTTCGGGCACGGGCCAGGTGCGCGACGTGGTATCTCGTTCGCGCGGTGCCATTGGCTACATTTCGCTGGGCTTCGTCGATAGCCTCAACGCCAAGACCTCGGTCAAGGCCGTCTCGGTCAATCATGTTGAGGCGTCCGAGAAGACGGTCGCGAGCGGCGGCTATCCCATCTCACGCGACCTTTACTTCTTTGTGAAGGGTGCGCCTTCGCAGCAGGCGCAGGATTACATCGACTATGTGACGTCCGAAAAGATGGACAAGCAGATTCGCGAGGCGGGCTTTATTCCCGTCACCAACGACGAGAAGGGGAGTGAGTAGCATGGAAGCACAGGAAAACTCCCAGACTGAGCAGAATGTTCAGACGCCCAAGAAGCGCGAGCTGGCGCTCGTATCGCACAGTACCTATATCAAGGAGAAGGCGCTGCAGTGGATCTTCTTTGCCTGCGCGTTCTTGGCGGTCGTTACCGTCATCCTGATTTTTGTCTTTACCACGTACTCGGCGCTGCCCGTCTTTACTGACATCGGTCTGGCGGACTTCTTTAGCTTTACGTGGGCGCCTTCCGAGGGCCACTACGGCATCTTGTCGCTGCTTGCCGGCTCGGGTCTGGTGACCGTCGGTGCGCTCGCCATGGGCGTGCCGCTGGGCGTGGGTACGGCCGTTTACCTGGTCGAGATTGCCAGCAAGCGCGTGCGCAAGCTCATCAGCCCCGCCGTTGACCTGCTGGCGGGCATACCCTCCATCATCTACGGCTTCTTTGGCATGATCATCATCCGCCCGTTTATCGCACAACTGACCGGCGGCCTTGGTTTTGGTGCGCTGACGGCGTGGTTTGTGCTCGCCATCATGATCGTCCCTACCATCACCACGCTCACCATCGATGCTCTCAATTCCATTCCCATGGGCATTCGCGAGGCATCGTATGCCATGGGCGCCACCAAGTGGCAGACCATCTATAAGGTCGTGCTACCTGCCGCGAAGCTGGGTATCGTTGATGCCATCGTGCTGGGTATGGGCCGTGCCATCGGCGAGACCATGGCCGTGCTCATGGTCGTAGGTAACGCCCCGGTTATTCCCGACAGCATTGCGAGCCCCATCTCGACGCTCACGAGCCAGATTGCGCTCGACATGAGCTATTCCTCGGGTCTGCACCGCTCGGCGCTGTTCGGCATGGGTGTGGTCCTGTTTATCATCTCCGCCACGCTGGTGGGCATCGTCCGTCTGATTTCCAAGAAGAAGAGGGGGTAGGCTATGTCCGATTCCGTTGACACGACGGTCGATACGACCTCGTCGCGCGAGCGCATCAAGCGTGCCCTTTCCCACGGCAAGAAGGGCCGCATCAACAAGGACCTGTCCAACAAGATCATGCTTGGCGTGTTCCGTGCCGCTGCCTACATCACCACGCTGGTGCTGGTCGCTATCATCGCCTACGTGGTCATCAACGGCCTGCCACACATCTCGCTCGACTTTATCTTCGGTTGGCCCCAGGGCGTCAACGCCGAGGGCGGTATTTGGCCCACGATCGTCTCGACCGTCTATGTGACGGCGCTCGCCATGCTTATCTGCACGCCGATCGCTGTGCTGGCAGCCGTCTATCTGGCCGAGTACGCCAAGCAGGGCAAGGTCGTCGAGCTCATTCGCTACGCTGCTGACGCTTTGGCCTCGGTGCCCTCCATCGTTATGGGTCTGTTTGGCTACGCCTTGTTTGTCGAGGCCATGGGCTTGGGCCTTTCGATGGTCTCTGCCGCCCTGGCACTCGCGCTCTTGATGCTTCCCATCGTCATGCGCACCACCGAAGAGGCCATTCGCGCCGTTCCGCGCTATATCCGTTGGGGCGCGTACGGTCTGGGCGCCACCAAGTGGCAGGTTGTCTCCAAGATCGTGCTTCCTTCTGCCTTTGGCCGTATTGCCACGGGCATCGTCCTCGCCATCGGCCGTGCCATTGGCGAGACCGCGGTGGTGCTCTACACCATGGGGCAGGCCATCAATCTACCTATTTCGCCGCTCGATTCCGGCCGCCCCATGACGGTTCACCTGTACCTGCTTGCCAACGACGGCATCAACATGAACGCAGCCTACGGCACCGCGCTCTTGCTGATGGTGATCATTCTGGCCTTCAACCTGTTTGCGCGCTTCCTGTCGCGCAAGCGTCGCTAGTTAAGGAGTCCCATGTCCGTTTATCAGTCCGCTCCCACGCTGGAGCAAGCGGCCATTACGGCCAAGGATTTCAACTTTTGGTACGGTGACTTTCATGCGCTGACGGGGCTCGACCTCAACATCGCCAAAAACGCCATCACCTCGTTTATTGGCCCTTCGGGCTGCGGCAAATCGACGTTTTTGCGCTGCATCAACCGCATGAATGACCTGATCGAGGGTACGCGCGTCGAGGGCACCATGACGCTCGACGGCAATGATATCTATGCCGAGGGTGTCGACCCGGTCGATCTCCGTCGTCGCGTGGGCATGATCTTTCAGCAGCCCAACCCATTTCCTAAATCCATCTACGAGAATGTCGCCTTTGGCCCTCGTCTGCAGGGCGTGACTAGCAAAAGTGACCTCGATGACATCGTGGAAGAATCGCTCAAGCGCGCCAACCTCTGGAAAGAGGTATCCAATCAGCTCAACAAGGATGGTTTGGCGCTCTCGGGCGGTCAGCAGCAGCGTCTGTGCATCGCGCGCGTGCTTGCGGTGCAACCCGATGTCCTTCTGATGGACGAGCCCTGCTCCGCCATCGACCCCACGTCCGTCTCTAAGGTCGAGGATCTGATGGCCGAGCTGGCGCCCGAGATGACGATCATCATCGTCACGCATTCAATGCAGCAGGCAGCTCGCATTAGCGACTACACCGCATTCTTCTTGCAGGAAGTTGCCGGCGAGCCCGCTACGCTCATCGAGTATGGTCAAACCGACGCGATCTTCACCAGCCCGGTGGACTCGCGGACGGAAGACTATATCACCGGCCGCTTTGGCTGATCGGTGCGACTAGTCCCAAGCCGATCGGATCTGGTCCGGTGCGTATTCACTGTGCGGGCGGCATGACCGCACCCAACTGATTGGAGTGAACCATGCGCAAACTGTTTTCCCGTCAGCTCATCGAGGCCCGTCACGAGATGCTGAGCATCTACGAGGCCGTCGATCTGGCCCTCCACGATGCCGTGAAGGCCTATGTGACCGACGACCGCAAGCTCGCCACCAAGACCAAGAAGCGCACGCTTTCGATTGACGCACGCTGCGCCAACCTGGAGGCCGTCTGCTACAACCTGATTGCCACGCAGTCACCGGTCGCCTCCGACTTCCGCTTGCTGCAGACGATCATCTACGTCGACTTTAACCTGCAGCGCATGACCGATAAGGTTCGCCAGATTTGCCGCGCCACGCGTCATATGATTAAGGCCGACATCTCGCTGCCCAAGGAGCTTGTCGGCACGGTCGAGGCCGAGGCTGAGGCCGTCTACCAGGTGCTGGGCTCTTCGCTTTCTGCGCTCGTCACCAACGACATGTCCATCATCTGCAACTTGGCCGTCGAGGACGAGCCAGTGCACGCCGCCTACGAGAAGTTCTTCCGCACCTTTAACCGCATGGACACGGGCGATTTTATGGACGACGACAGCAACTATGACGACCTGCGCCGCGCCATCATGGTATCGCGCTATCTCGATCGCATCGCCTCGATTTCCATCGATGCCGCCTGCCGTCTGACCTTCCTGTTGACCGGACAGCGTATGACTGCCGGTGATATCGCCTGCACTGATGAGGATGAGCTCGAGAGCATGCGCGTGCCTTCGGGCGAGGGTGTTATCATGAGGCCCGCCGTCGACGCTCGCTACGTTGCCAAGGTGCCCACTAACGAGGTCAGCGAGGGTCTTCGCTACCTGCTCGATCATCTTGAGGACGAGGACGATGGCGAGGACGACGAGGAGTAAGTAATTCCGTTCGTCGAAAGATTGTAAATACCTAAGTGAGCGCGGCCTTGCACATGCGGGGCCGCGCTCTTGCGATAGCATGGGACTACTTGTTTGGCTGTCAGCGGAGGCGATTGGCAATGGATAACTATTTGGACTTGATGCGCGCTCGCCGCGAGCAGATTCTGGAACGTTTTTATGCGGCGCTCGATCGCGCAGGCCGTCCCCACGACGCCGCGCGCCTCATTGCCGTGTCCAAGACCGTTGGTGTCGATGAGACCGTTGCCGCCATCCAGGCGGGGTATCGCCATTTTGCCGAGAATCGCCCGCAGGAGCTGGTTCGCAAGCTCACGGGTCTGGCGGAGCATCCGGAGCTGCCCGAGGTGCGCTTCGATATGATCGGCAACCTGCAGACCAATAAGATCAATGCGGTGCTGGGCTCAGCCGAGCTGATTCACTCGGTGGGTTCGCTGCATCTGGCGCAGGCGATCTCGAGCCGTGCTGTCCGCAAGATTGAGGCAGGCGAGCTCGCCGGCCCCCAGCGTGTGCTCATTGAGGTCAATGTGAGTGGTGAGGAGTCGAAGGGAGGCTTTTCGCCCGATGAGATTCGTGCCGACGCGGGCGAGCTTGCGGAACTTGAGGGAATTTGCGTACAGGGGCTTATGACTATGGCGCCCCGGGGGAATAAGGATGTGGCACGCCGCACCTTTGCGGGGCTTCGTGAGCTGAGGGATGAGCTGGAGGCGGCGCATCCCGATTTGAACCTGCCTGAGCTTTCCTGCGGCATGAGCGAGGACTTTGAGCCTGCCCTTGAGGAGGGCTCTACGCTCGTTCGCCTGGGCAGGGTAGTATTTAGCCCGGAGTTTGCAGTAAAATAAGGCTCTGAAGTGCGCACTGATTATCGGGGCGCCTGCACTAAACCGCGAGAGGACACAACCATGGGCTTCCTTGACGAGATTAAAAATAAGATGCACCTGGGCGGCCAGCAGGGTTACGACCAGGGTTATGGCCAGGACGACGACTACGGCTACGATGACGGCTATGACGATAGTTATCAGGGCAACGGCTACAGCGGTGCTTCGGGCGAGGGCTTCTACACCCAAGACGAGCCGAGCAACGGCCTGCTTGGTCAGACGCGCCGCGGTGAAGCTGAGTCGGTTGCCGTGTATACGCGCTCCGGTCAGCTGGTCGGCGATGACTCCCGCCATGCCACGACGTATAACCCGCCTTCGCGCTCGCAGGACAGTGTTGCGAGCGGTTATCGTCCCGGTGCCTATGACACGCCGTCGAGCTACGCCGAGAATACCCGCGCCCGTGCCGCCGCTGCACCCGCGCCTGCACCGAGCGATGCCTCGGCCTATGCGAGCAATATCATCAACGCCACGCCGCAGCTGCCGGCCTATGTCCTGCGCCCCGAGAGCTATGACGACGTGGAGACTGTGGTGCGCCGCGTTCGCACCAAGCAGCCTGTCGCACTGATTTTTGTGGGCGTACGCACCGAAGTTGCCAAGCGCGTCTTGGACTTCTCTTACGGCTTTGCCTGCGGTCTGGGTGCCACGGTCAAGGAGGTGGGCGACCGCGTGTTCATGGTGCTGCCCGCCGGTTGCGAGGTCAAAGATTCCGATCTCAAGAAGCTTCGTGCCGACGGCTACCTTAAGTAAAGACAAGACGAGGAGATTCCCATCAACATCTACACTATCGTCCAGCTGGTCAACACGCTGTTCAACTTCTATTCCACGCTCATTGTCGTCTACTGCTTTATGACGTGGATTCCCATGAAGCAGGGTGGTTTGCTTCAGGATATTGCTGCGGTGCTTGATAGCGTGTGCGGTCCGTGGCTCAACCTGTTCCGTCGTTTCATCCCGCCGATGGGCGGTATCGATTTTTCGCCGGTCGTTGCGATTATTGCGTTGCAGTTGGTGCAGAGGCTGGTTCTGCAGCTTCTTATAGGTATACTCGTGTAGAACTGTCTTAGTAACTTACGTCGGGCGTGTAGCGCCGAGGCGATGAAAAAGGAGACTTGTTATGGCTATTACCCCTGCAGACATCCAGGCTCAGACTTTCTCTGAGGCCAAGCGTGGCTACGATCCTGCCGAGGTCGACGTCTTCTTGGAGACGCTGTCCTCCGAGGTTGACGCTATGCTCGCTAAGATCGTCGACCTTAAGGGTCGTCTGACTGCTACCGAGCAGCAGCTTGCCGATGCGCAGGCTCAGCTTGCCCAGGCTCAGGATGCCACCGCCCAGGCCGTTCCTGCCGCCCCCGTGGCTGCTCCCGCCCCTGACTTCTCCGCTCAGGAGCGCCAGATTTCCGCTGCCCTGATCGCTGCCCAGCAGACCGCTGAGACCATCGTCAACGATGCCAACGAGAACGCTGAGCGTATCCGCAACGAGGCTGACGCCAAGGCCCGCGAGGTTATCCGCCAGGCTCTGACCGAGAAGCAGGCCGAGCTCGAGGAGATCGATCGTCTCAAGGCTTCCCGTGAGGAGTTCAAGGCAGAGTATCTCAAGCTCATCCAGCACTTCATGGACGATGCCCAGAATTCCTTCCCGGCCGATCTGATGGCTTCCACGCCGGTCGGTTCTGCCGCTTCTCCTGCAGTGACTGTTCCCGCCGAGCCGCTGCCCGTCGCTGACCCGGTTGTCCCCGTGGCCGATCCCTTCGCCCCGATCGACAACTTTGCTGCCGACGACCTGGACTAACATTCGGCCTACAATTTAGTGCCTAGAAAGGACCCGCAGCTTGCGGGTCCTTTTTTATGACTGTGCCGGAGTGCGTAACATAAAAAACCGAGCCCTGCACATAATGGCGCAGAACTCGGCGAACGGGTGAGCGGTCAAGGGTAGGTTTTAAGGCATGTCCCAAAACCTACTTGAGGAGGAAGTCGGAGAGGGGAATGGTACGGGCCTCGCGATGCTCGGGATCGGCGATGTGGTCGGCAGGATATCCACAGACGAGCATGTGATAGGGATAGACGCCCTTGGGCAGATTGAACTGCTCCTGTGCCACCCCAGGCTTAAAATGGCATACCCAGCACGTTCCTAGGCCCTGCTCGGTGGCCTCCATCATCATCTGATCACACACGATGGACGTATCGATTTCGCTGGAATTCATCTGGTCATACGGGCGCACCCAAGCGTCATCGGTAACGCTGCAAATAAGGAAGACAAGCGGAGCCCCAAAGATAGACCCATCACGAGCAAACCGGGGCTGACAAGCAGCAGCCTTCTCCAGAAGCTCAGGCGTATCCAACACCATCACACGGGTTGGATGATTATTACAAGCAGAAGGAGCAATACGCCCAGCCTCAACAATGGCATCCACCACAGCCTGCTCAACAGAACGATCCTCAAACTCACGACAAGAATACCGACCCCGAGCCAGATCCAAATAAGACATACAAGCCCTCCAACAATTAAAAATCAAACAAACCCAAAGTAACCCAAACAGTACCCAAGCAGCAATCAGCCAAACGCTCATCGAGGGCCAAAGTGTCTGAACGGATACCAAAGGTCCCTTCAGCCAAACCCCCATTGCGCTATAACTATCAGCCAAAGTTCCCAATGGTGGTACGTAAGGGAGCGGGCCCGGCCACTAATAACCTTTTGAACGACTCTGCTTGCAGCCGGAGTGAAAAAGGTTATTAGTGGCCGGGCCCGCGACCGCCGGGACACGTACCCCCAATTAACTGTTCTTCATGACAATCGAATCCACAACATCGGCCACATTCTCACAGCAGTCAGCACAGTACTCCAGGAAGGCGTACACGTCACGCCAAGCGACGACCTCGAGCGGATCCTTGCCGTTGACATGCAGGTTGCGCATGGCGTTGATGTAGAGCTCGTCGGCCTCGGACTCGATCGTGTTGATCTGGATGACGAGTTCGCGCAGGGTCTTGGACTTGCGGTAGTTGGGCAGCTCGACCATCAGGTCCTTCATGGCGCGGCAGGCGTCGGTCACCTTGTGGGCGATCACGATGGCATCGGGGTGGATGCTCTGGATGTTGGTGAAGTAGACGCGCTGCACGACGCCCTCGATACGATCGAGTACGGTGTCGAGCGAGCAGCTCATCAGGTCCAGATCCTCGCGCTCAAGCGGGGTGATAAAGGCCGTGAGCAGGGCGTCCTCAAGCTCATGGTGCTTCTTGTCGGCCGCATGCTCGATCGCGTGCATCTTGTTGAGCATATCGTGAATCTTTGCGGGGTCGAAGTTCTCGAAAATCTTGGTGAGCAGCTCGGCGGCCTGGACGGCAAGGTCGGCGCAGGCGACGTAGTTGTCGAAGTAGAACGAATCGGGTTTCTTTGCCATGAGTGGGTCCTTTCGAGGCGAAGACGGGTGGGCGAAGTATTACGGTCCGGATGGACGCTCGGTTTGACTAGATGAACATCATGAACAGCTTGGCCATGACAAAGCTGATGAGTCCGCAGGCGGGGAAGGTAAAGAACCAGGTGAACATCATGTCCTTGACCACGCCAAAGTTGATGGCCGAAAGGCGCTTGACGGCACCGACGCCCATGATGGCGCAGGTCTTGATGTGGGTGGAGGACACGGGGATGCCGGTAAGGGTGGCAAGCAGCAGGTTTGCGGCGCCTGCGAGGTCGGCGGAGAAGCCCTGGTACTTTTCGAGCTTGACCATGCTCTGGCCGACGGACTTGATGATGCGCTCGCCGCCCACGCTGGTGCCGATACCCATAGTGGCCGAGCACAGCAGCATAATCCAGATGGGGATGCCTGCATCGCCGACGCTCGTTTGGCCGCTGGCAAAGGCCACACCTAAAAAGAGCACGCCGATGAACTTCTGTCCATCCTGCGCGCCGTGCATAAAGCTCATGGCCGCAGCGCTCGCGATCTGAGCGTATTTAAAGAAGACATTGGCACGTCGCCTGTTGGCGGCGGCGAAAAGAATCGAGACGAGCTTGCACAGGACCCAGCCCATGACAAAGCCCAAGCCGATGGAGAGCGCCAGACCGTAGATAACCTTCATCCACTCGTGGACGTTGACGCTGCTCGCGCCGCCGAGGGCGATAGCGGCACCGGTCAGGCCGGCGATGAGGCTGTGGCTTTGCGAAGTGGGGATGCCAAAACGCGACGCTGTGGCGCCGTAGACGACGATGGAGAACAGCGCCGCGCAGAGGCAGGCGAGCGCCATGGTGCTGTTTCCGCCAAAGTCGACGATATGTGAGATGGTGTTGGCGACGCTCGCGTTAAAGTGCGTCATGATGAGTACGCCGAGGAAGTTGAATGCGGCGCTCATGAGAATGGCGGCACGGGCGGGCATGCAACGCGTAGTGACGCAGGTCGCGATGGCGTTGGGCGCGTCGGTCCATCCATTGACGAAGATGGCGCCCAACGCGAGGATCACGGTGACGGCAAGGACTGGGTTCGACACAATTTGGCCGAGGAAGGTTGAGAACGTTACGTCCATATATGGGCTTTCTCGAAGTTTGCAGACACGTTACAAAAACATGATAAATCGTATCACCTCCTGCGGGTCTCTTTACCGAGTTCTGATGGGAGAAGTGAACTTTTTGGCACTAAAATTAAATATTTGCCCTGTTGACCGCGGGTGTTCTTTTTGCTAACACGCCATGCGGACACGTGTGATTACTACGACACTCCAAAACCACAGTCTGTTCGCTTTACAACATACAAACATGCGTTCGATAATAGGAGGCATGGAATATCGACAGACAGACGGCAAAACTCGGCGCGTACACAAGCAGTATGTGGACGTCGTGGCTCGCATCCTCGCGGGCGGACAAGTTGTGCCGGTTACCGTCTGCTGGGTTGACGGTCGCTGCTTTACGATTGACGAGATTGTCTCGTCTACCGGTTTTGGCCTGACGGTTCACGGCATTCGTACGGCGACTTATAAGGTTCGTTTTGGTGGACATGCGACCGAACTGTATCTGGAAGAACAGGCACGCGAGCGACCGGATGGCTCGCAGGCACACGTGATGCGTTGGTGGGTCTGGGCCTTTGATCGCACGCTCGAGGGCGAGCGCCGTAGGTAAGGACGTACGGCATTCGGGTACAATGACAGGAATCTTGTCACCTACGGTGCCGTCGCGGCGCTTTGTGAAAGGACGAAGTATGAACGATATCCAGGGCTATCAGAACGGCCTCATCGAGACCGGCGCAAGCCGCGCCAAGGAGATGTCGCCGCGCGCGTACAACCTTGTCATGTCTGCCCTGATCTTTTTGGGCTTTTGCGCCATGGGCGCCGGCGCCTATTTTACGAGCACCATGTCGTTTGCGCGCATGATGATGAGCGGCGCCGCTTTGCCGCTGGTCTTTGGCTCATTTATTTTGACCATCGTCGGCATGGTCATGATGTCGGCTGCTGCCAGCAAACAGTCCGTGGGCCTGTCACTCGTGGGCTACGTGGTCTTTGCGAGCACCTTTGGTCTGACGGCGTCGTTTGGTCTTGCAAACTACGACCTGCCTACCATTAACACCGCCTTTATCGCCACGGCCGCCATCACCTTTGTCTTTGGTGCGCTGGGCGTGACCTTCCCCAAGTTCTTCCAGCGTGTGTATGGCATTGGTTTTGGCATCCTGCTTGCCACGATTCTGGTCGAGATCGTGCTGATGTTCATGGGCGTTTCGCAGTCCATCACCGACCTGATCGTGATTGTGGTGTTCGCCGGCTTCATCGGCTACGACACCTATGTGGCAACGACGGTGCCGCCCACGCTGCCCAACGCCGTACTTATGGCATCCAACCTGTTCGTGGATATTATCAACGTGTTCCTGCGCATTCTGAACATCCTCGGCCGTCGCGATTAAAGCGCGGCATTGCGATGCTTCCTGCCGGACACGGTAAAACGATGCGAAAGGCGGTCCTTCGGGACCGTCTTTATGTGTGCGGCGGGGTATCATGGATGGGAAAAGCCGATAGCGGCAGCGACAGGAAAGGTGGCCATGTATGGCAGACGTCGACAGCAGGAACCGTAACCGCAGGTCCAACCGAGCGGGTCAGCCCAATCCCAAGCGTGAGGCACGTGCCAAGGCCGCCGAGTGCCATGTGACGGCTGTGTCCGAGGCCTGTGCCAAGGACATCGAGCGTTCGCTTGCCGGCGTGCGCGAGTTCGATGGTATGCCTGCCGGTTTTGTCGCGGCGATTAAGACCAGGGTCCAGAAGGCAGCGGCTGCTGAGGAGCAAGCTGCCGAGGACGTCGAGGCTGCCGAGGTCGAGGCTACTGAGGCTGCTGAGGTCGAGGCTGCGGTCGATGCCGAGGTGGCGCCCGAGCCCGTCGAGGAGGCCACCGAAGCCGAGCCCGCGCCTGCCGCCGAGGAGCCCGCTCCGGTCCTGCCCGAGGTCACCGTGCTCGACGCCTCTGCCACGCAGGCCATTCTGGATAACGGTCGAGGCTACGCGCAGTTCTGCGACATGGCTGTGCTTGCCTTTGCCTCGTTCACCAATCCGGGCGGTGGCTACATCCAGGGCTATCTGGGCCAGGAGGCCACGCTGTGCGCCGATTCGTACCTGTACAATGTCCTTGATAAGCAGCGTAAATGGTACGGCGAGAACCGTCGCCGCAACATCAACTGTGAGCTGTACCGCAACCGTGCGCTGGTGGTGCCCGCGGTGCGCTTCGACCGCAAGCATGTGCACGCCTATGCCGACGTAATCGTCGCCGCTGCACCCAACGCCAAGCGTGCTCGCCAGGAGTACCGCGTGAGCGACGATGCCTTGCTTGACGCCCTGCGCGACCGCATTCGCTTTGTGCTTGCTATCTGCGATGAGCTGGGCCGCGAGAAGCTCGTACTGGGTGCTTGGGGCTGCGAGAACAACGGCTTTGACGCCGAGGCCGTGGCCGAGCTCTTCCGCAAGGAGCTCGCATCGGGCGACTTCAAGGTCAAGCAGGTCTTCTTTGCCGTGCCCTCTACGCGCTGGGACGAGGATTTTGCCAAGTTCGAGCACGTGCTGGCAAACTTCCCCGAGCGCAACGAGGAGTCCTATGCCCAGGTTGCCGCCCGCGCCGCAGCCGCTCGTGCCGCCGAGCAGGCCCAGGCAGCAGCCGAGGACGATGAGGACGAGGACGACTGGCGCAAGTACCTGTAAGCGGTGCGCGCGATGTGATATGCCAAGCCGACGGGAGGGATTGCTCCCGTCGGCTTTTTACGGAATGGGGAACTCAAGATGAAAAACGTTCTGTGCTTTGGTGACAGCAACACCTATGGCTATGATCCGGCGGGTATGCGCGACGGCACCGCAGTGCGCTATGCGCAGGATGTGCGCTGGTGCGGTGTGGTGCAGCGTGACCTGGGTGAGGGTTGGCATGTGATTGAGGAAGGCCTAAATGGTCGCACGACGGTGCGCGACGATATGTGCCATCTGGACACCAACCTCAACGGCATTCGCGCGCTGCCGATGCTGCTCGAAGCCCATAAGCCGCTGGACGCGATCGTGATTATGCTGGGCACCAACGACTGCAAGACGGTCTTTGGCGTGACAGCCTCCGATATCGCCCGTGGCGCCATGGCACTGATTCGCGCCGTCCGCGCGTTTGCCTGGACCGATGCCGCGCCCTGCCCACGGATTCTGCTGATGGCGCCTATCAAGATTAAGCCGCAGATCGCCGACGTATATATGACCGATTTTGACGAGCATTCCGTAGAAGCCTCGGAACATTTTGGTGAGTACTACGCGCATGTGGCTGAGCAGTTTGGCTGCGACTTTTTGAATGCCGCCGACTTTGCCGAGCCGGGCGATATCGATTATCTGCACATGATGCCCGAAGGCCACGAGAGCTTGGGACATGCCGTGGCAGCCAAGCTCCAAGAGATGCTCGGTGAGTAGCGCAGCCCCAAACCAGTACAAAAGTTTCCCTTGCGGCGGCTTGTTTCGTTGGTTTGTCTCGATCTGTAACAGCTGTAAGGCCGAAAACGGGCTAGATGTTACAGATTGAGATTATTCAGGTTGATATCGGTCGTTTGTCTCGATCTGTAACATCTAGGGTCGATTTTGCCGATCTACTGTTACAGATCGAGATTATCTTCTCGGCAGAATTTGAATGTCTCAATCTGTAACAGGTGGGCCGAAAAATGGACTCTAACTGTTACGGATCGAGATGTCTGTGGGAACCACCGCAAAGGTGTCTGTCCCCTTTGCGGTGGTTTTGGACTGCGAATCTTAGTACTGCCACATGTGGTTGACGGGGCCGGAGCCTTTGCCCATGTCAAAGCCGGCGGCGAGAGCGCCCGTTAGGTAGGCCTTGCCGGCATTGATGGCGTCGGCAAGATCCATGCCCTGCGCCAGCGCACAGGCGATGGCGGACGAGAGCGTGCAGCCGGTGCCATGCGTGTTACCGGTCTCGATGCGCTTATGGCGGAACCACGTGGTGAGCGGATCGCCCAGGTGGTTGCCCTCGTCATCGAGCGGCGCGGGCTCTGCTAGCACATCGTTGGCCTCGTTGACAAAATGCCCGCCCTTAACGAGGGACGCGCAGCCAAAGCGGCGGGTGAGGAGCATGGCAGCGTTTTGCTGCGTGCGCTCGGAATCGACCTCGTAGTCGAGCAGCGCCATGGCCTCGGGAATGTTGGGCGTGATGACGGTCGCCAACGGGAACAGGCGACGTGTGAGCGCCTCGGCGGCATCCTCGGCAATGAGGCGAGCGCCCGAAGTGGCGACCATGACGGGATCGACGACGATATTTTGTGCGTCCCAGGCACTCAGGCGGTCGGCGATAACCTCGATAATCTCAGCAGAGGAAACCATGCCGATCTTGACGGCGCTGGGTCGGATATCGTCAAAGACGGCATCGATCTGCGCCGCGACAATATCCGGGGAGACATTCTGCACGGCGGTGACACCGAGCGTGTTTTGTGCGGTGATGGCCGTGATGGCTGTTTCGGCATACAGACGGTGCGCCGTGATGGTCTTGATGTCTGCCTGAATGCCGGCGCCACCGCTGGAATCGGATCCTGCGATGGATAGAACGGCTGGTACCTTACTGTGATCCATGTTCGCTCCCTTGTCCGGTCGGATTCAAATGGGTCTTTTACCCCGCATTATAAAGATGCCCGGGCCGGCGATATGCCGAACCCGGGCGCGAGATGCAATTTTTACGCAAATGCAGGCAAATGTTCACATGTCAACAATTGACGAACACCTTGTGGCCGTTTGTGGCTCCGGTGACGAGTTAGTCCTCCATGCCGAGGTCGATCGTCGTGCCTTCGAACACCTTGTTAACGGTGCGGACGGCGCACATCTTGCCACACATGGTGCAAGTGCCCTCGGTGGCGGCGGGGGACTCCTCGTAGCGCTTCTTGCCCGTAACCGGGTCGAGCGCGCACTCCCACATGGCGTCCCAGTCAAGCTTGCGGCGTGCCTGGCCCATCTTGTCGTCCATGTCGCGGGCGTGGGGCACCTTTTTGGCGATGTCGGCGGCGTGTGCGGCGATCTTGGTGGCCATGAGGCCGTCGAGCACATCCTGGGCGTTGGGCAGGCATAGGTGCTCTGCCGGTGTCACGTAGCACAGGAAGTCGGCACCGGAGCTGGCGGAGATGGCGCCGCCGATGGCAGCGGTGATGTGGTCGTAACCCACGCCGATATCGGTCACCAGCGGCCCGAGCACATAGAACGGAGCATTGTGGCACAGGCGCTTCTGCAGTTTCATGTTGGCGGCGATCTCGTCGAGCGCCATGTGACCCGGGCCCTCGACCATGACCTGGACGCCGGCGGCCCAAGCACGCTTGCATAGCTTGCCCAGCTCGATCATCTCGGCGGTCTCGGTGGCGTCGTTGGAGTCGTAGAGGCAGCCCGGGCGGCAGGAGTCGCCGAGCGAAATCGTCACGTCGTACTCGTGGCAAATCTCGAGCAACTCATCGTAGAACTCATAGAAGGGGTTCTCGTTGCCGGTGACCTCCATCCAACCAAACAGCAGCGAGCCGCCGCGGCTCACGATGTTCATGAGGCGGCCGGTCTCCTTAAAGGTCTTGGTGACCGACTTGTTGATGCCGCAGTGGATGGTCATAAAGTCCACGCCGTCCTCGGCGTGCGCGCGCACGACCTCGAACAGGTCGTCCTTGGTAAGCTTGACCAGCGGCTTTTCCATGTAGCCGATGGCGTCGTACATGGGGACGGTGCCCACCATGAGCGGGGTCTCGTCGATGAGCTGCTGGCGGAACTGACGCGTCTTGCCCGAGTTGGAGAGGTCCATGATGGCGTCGGCGCCAAAGTCCTCAGCGATCTTGACCTTCTTCCATTCCTCGGCGGCATCGGCCTTGTCGCCCGAGATGCCCAGGTTGACGTTGACCTTGGTGGACAGGCCCTCACCGACGCCAAAGGCGCGCATGCCCTTTTTGATATGCACGATGTTGGCGGGAATGGCGATGCGGCCGTCGGCCACGCGCTCGCGGATGTACTCGGGGTCGCGATGCTCGCGCTCGGCGACTTCCTTCATCTGCGGCGTGATCTGCCCGGCACGGGCGAAGTCGATTTGCGTGACGAGCTTGGGCTCGGTCTGTGTGCTCATTGGCACGGCTCCCTTCGTTGGCATTACCCATATCAGGTTTGCGGGTCAGGGCGGGCGCGCCCAGTCTCAGCCTGCCGTCTTGTCCTGCAAGCTCCCCGTTTATGTAATGGGCTCAAGTATAGCTCGAATGGGTACGATTGGCCTAACGAGCGTGCCTGTGGGGAGGCGTACATGGAAGACAAGCATCTATATCGAGAGACGCAATGGGATGTATCGGCCGAGGAAAGCCGTGCGCACCATGGGTTGGTCGCGATTGGTTTTGCGGTGCTTGCCGTGCTGGTGATTGCCTTTTGTATTTGGACGTTCGGCGGTCGTGGCGGCGCCGCCTGGGAGTTTGAAGCCGACGAGGGCCTGCCGATTATGACCATGAAAGTTTCTGGTGGCAACACGGTTGCCGCACCGGGCGACTATTGGTATCCGTGCGACGAGTTTGTGCAGCTGCAGCTGAGCGGCGGGTCTATTCCGGGCGAGGAAATCGAACGCGTGACGTTTGATGCGGCAATCAAAACACTCACGGTGAAGCTCAAAGATCAAGGGGGCGTGCCCACGACCATGGATATCGCTCTGACGGAGTGGCGTCTGGAACCTCCGTCGGGCGTTACGGTATCCGACGTAGAGCACGTTAAGATTACCTACCAAGATGGCTCGACGAGCGAGATTGCAAAGGCCGATGGCTTGGCGGAGTAATGGGGTGTTTGGAAACGGCGGGCCTATTGTGCCTGCGCGTTCATGAAAACCAGGGTGTTTTTGTCTGAAAGCTCGGGGATGTGCCGATAGCCGATATTGAATGCGGTGAGTTCGCTTGCATCCTCGAGCTTGTTTTCTGCCATCCACCGCACCATGGAGCCGCGCGCCTTTTTGCTGGCGGTCGACCGTTGGATGGGCTTCCCGTTGCGGATACCCTCGCCAAAGAGGCATGTGACGGCCGTGGCGTCGCCCGCGAGGTGGGGCAGAACGGCTTTGGCATACTCTACGCTGGCGAGGTTGACGATCGTGGTGTTTGAGCCTGCCGGGGCGATAGCCCGCGCGAGCTTGTCGCTCCAAAACGCGTAGAGGTCTCGGGCATCGTCAACGGCGAGCTTCGCGCCCATCTCCAGCCGATACGGTTCGACGGCATGAAAGGGACGAACGCACCCGTAGAGGCCGGAGAGGATCCACAGATGGTCTTGCAGCCATGCGAGCTGCGCGGAATCCATCACCTCGGGTGCCATGCTCTGGTATTGAATGCCGTGATAGGACATGACGGCAGGGGAGAGGTGGCGAGCGAGTGCGGGATTGTCGAGATCGCCGCTTTTCAGGATGGGCCCGAACTCATGCAGGGTGTTGAGGCAAGGCCCCAGCAGTTTGTCACTCACGTTCCACAGCGCCTGCAGGCCGCCGCTGCCTTCATTCCGCTCGATATCTAGCAGTGCGCGGTGGAGGCGAGCCGTCTCGCGCACAAAGGGTGGGATGCCCAGGACTTCAAAAGCATCTTGGGCCGCGCGCATCTGCTTGGCGGGCGAAATGATGACCTGCAGCATGAACTCTCCTCTGCCAAAAAAGAAATTGCGGTGGAATACGGTCTGTTTTGGCCGTTTATGGGCCAGTTTAGTCCGTATTTCACCGCAACTGATGAAGGGTTGGTTAGGCGCGCTCGAGGAAGGCCTTGTAGCCGCGGTAGGCCTCGTAGATGTCGGCCTTGTTGGCGACCTCCCACAGGGCGTGCATGGACAGGACGGCAACGCCGGAGTCGATGACGTTCATGCCGTACTTGGCCATGATGTAGGCGATGGTGCCGCCGCCACCAGCGTTGACGCGGCCGAGCTCGCAGGTCTGGAAGTCCACGCCCGCCTCGTCCATGATGTCGCGGATGAGGGCCACATACTCGGCGTCGGCGTCGTTGGAGCCACCCTTGCCGCGGCTGCCCGTGTACTTGTTAAAGCACAGGCCGCGACCCATAAAGGCGGCGTTTTTGGTCTCGAACTTGCCGGCATAGCCCGGGTCGAAGCCGGCGGACACGTCGGAGGAGAGCATGCGGCTGCGGGCGAGTGCGCGGCGCAGGGCCAGCGGGCTATCCTCGCCGGCGAGCGTCATGATCTCGGCGACGGTGTTCTCGAAGAAGCGGCTTGTCATGCCGGTGGCGCCTACGGAGCCAATTTCCTCCTTGTCGACGATGAGCGTGATGCTCGTGCGCTCGACATTGGCCACATTAATCTGGGCGAGCATGGACGGGTAGGCACAGACGCGGTCGTCATGGCCATAGCCCAGAATCATGGAGCGGTCGAGGCCCATGTCGCGGGCGGGGCCGGCGGGCACGACCTCGATCTCGGCGGAGAGGAAGTCCTCCTCCTCGACGCCGTACTGCTCTTTGAGGATGTCCAAGAACATCTGCTTGACGGGCTCCTTGGAAGCGTCCATGTCGTCCTCATCGAACTTGACGGGACGGCCGCCCACGATCACGTCGAGAATCTCGGCGTCGACGGCGTCCTTGGCGGGCTTGGCCATCTGCTCGCTCGAGAGATGGATCAGTAGGTCGGAGATGGTAAAGACCGGGTCGTCGGCCTTGTCGCCGATATTGATGTCGACGGTGGTGCCGTCCTTTTTGCAGATGACGCCCACGAGTGCGAGCGGGGAGGCCACCCAGTGGTAGCTCTTGACGCCGCCGTAGTAGTGCGTGTCGAGATAAGCCATGTCGCCGGCCTCGAAGGCGGGGTTCTGCTTAAGGTCCAGGCGCGGCGAGTCCACGTGCGCGCCCAGGATGTTAAAGCCCTGCTCGAGCGGGGCGGTGCCCAGGTTGACGAGCATGAGGTCCTTGCCGTGATTGGCGGCATACACCTTGTCGCCTGCCTTGAGCTCGCGGCCTTCGGCGATTACGGTCTCCAGGTCGACGTATCCCGCCTCCTCGGCCATCTTGATGCCGGCCTTGACGCACAGGCGCTCGGTTTTGTTCTCACTCAAAAACTGCTTATAGCCGCGGCAAAGCTCCTCGAGCTCTTCGATTTGCTGTGGCGTGTACTTTTTCCATGCGCAGGGACGCTCCATGACGCAGGCTCCTTTCGGATCGATCGTGCTGGTTGATGTACCGTGAGCCATCGTATCACGCGCGGGCTCACGGTGGCGGGGGAGCTTGATGTGAGGTGGCCGCGGGGCGGGGAGCGTGTAAACTGGAGTGAGCAAACCGTGCCCAGCCTAAAGCGAGGTATTCAATATGTCTGACAAGCGCCGCACCTTTGCCGTTATCGACGGCAACTCGCTCATGCATCGCGCCTTCCACGCCGTGCCGCCGACTATGAACGCGCCGGACGGTCGCCCCACCAACGCGATCTTCGGCTTCCTGAACATGTTTCTTAAGATGATCGATGCCTTTAACCCCGACGGCGTGGTCGTGGCGTTTGATAAGGGCAAGCCGCGCGTGCGCATGGAGATGCTGCCGCAGTATAAGGCGCAACGCCCGCCCATGGACCCCGATCTGCATGCGCAGTTCCCTATGATTAAGGAGCTGCTCACCGCGCTCAACGTGCCGATTCTGCAGTCCGAGGGCTGGGAAGGCGACGATATCCTGGGAACCATGGCGCGCTTGGGCGAGCAGGCCGGCTGTGACATGCTGCTGGTGACCGGTGATCGCGACATGTATCAGCTTGTTACCGAGCACGTCAACGTGGTCTCGACCCGTAAGGGCCTGTCCGACGTAGCGATTATGACGCCCGAGAGCGTGGATGACCTGTATCACGGCATTACGCCGGCGCTTGTGCCCGATTTTTACGGTCTGAAGGGCGACACGTCGGATAACATCCCCGGCGTACCGGGCATCGGCCCCAAAAAGGCGAGTGCGCTCATTGCGAAGTACGGTAGCCTGGACGAAGTCATCGCGCATGCCGACGAGGTCAAGGGCAAGATGGGCGAGAACCTGCGTGCACACATCGATGACGCACTACTGAGTCGCAAGGTTGCGACAATTCGCACCGATGCGCCCGTCGAGCTCGACTTTGAGGCGACGTCCTTCCCAGCGTTTTCTGCCGATGAGGTTTCCGCGGCGCTGGGTACGCTTGGTATCACCGCCATGCAGAACCGTTTCTTGGCGCTGATCGGCGGCGAGGGCGGGGCTGCTGCCTCCAGTGTGTTTGAGATACCTGCTATGGTTCGCTCAGCCGCCGGCGATGCTGACGCGCTTGGTGCCGTTGCGGCTGAGGTCTCCCGCGCGATTGATGCCGGCGAGTGGGTCGCCGCCGTGGTGGACGACGACAAGGAAGAGGGCGCGCTCTTTGGACTGACGCGCACGCTGTGGTTGGCGACGTCCAAGGGCCTGTTCGCGCTCGAGGAGGGCGACAGCTGTGCGGCGGCTGAGGTTGAGGGCTTCAACTTCGTCCACGGCGTGATTGCCGGCGTGCTCGCGCGTCTGTTTATGGAGGGTCGCGTGGCGAGCCCGGATATGAAGGCGCTGTTGCACGAGCTTTCGCCCATCGATTCTTCTGAGCCCGAGCTTATGGACCCGCTGGCAGTCGATTCCACGCGCATCTTCGATACCGTGGTTGCCGCCTACCTGCTGGATTCCGACCGCTCCGAGTTCGATGAGGCGTATCTGGCCGATACCTATCTGCAGATGGCGCTGCCTGCGGCGCGCGGTGCAGAGGGTGCCGGCGAGGACGCCCCCGCGCCCGCCGCTCGCACGGCGGCCTTAACGCTGGCGCTGGTCGCACCGCTGCGCGACCGCATGGCCCGTGAGAACGCCACCAACGTGTTCGACGGCATCGAGATGCCGCTTGTGCCGGTGCTTGCCAAGATGGAGCGCGCGGGCATGCTCGTAGACCCCGACCGTCTGCATAGTCTGTCCGAGGGCCTGGCGACTCAGATTGCCGAGGTCGAGCGCAGCATTCGTGACCTGGCGGGTGACGAGACCTTTAATATTGGCAGTCCCATGCAGCTGTCGCATGTGCTCTTTGATGTGATGGGGCTTCCGACCAAGGGCCTCAAGAAGACTAAGCGCGGCTATTATTCGACCAACGCCAAGGTGCTGAGTGACCTTGCCCGCGACCACGAGATCGTGCGCCTGATTTTGGACTGGCGTGAGAAGTCCAAAATCAAGTCCACCTATCTGGACACGCTGGGCCCGCTACGCCGTGGTGACGGTCGTGTGCACACTACGTACAACCAGACCATCACAGCAACGGGGCGTCTGTCCTCGAGCGACCCGAACCTGCAGAACATCCCGACGCGCTCGGAGCTGGGTCGTACCGTCAAGACGGCGTTTTCGGCAGGCGAGGGAAGCGTCTTTTTGGCGGTGGACTACTCGCAGATCGAGCTGCGTCTGCTGGCGCATCTCTCGGGTGACGAGCACTTGGTGCGCGCCTTTAACGAGGGCGAGGACTTCCATGCCGAGACGGCGGCGCGCGTGTTTGGCGTTCCCGTGTTCGAGGTAACGCCCGACCTGCGCAGTCGCGCCAAGGCCGTGAACTTTGGCATCGTGTATGGTCAGCAGGCTTACGGCCTGTCGCAGTCGCTGCATATCTCGATGGCCGAGGCACGCGACATGATCGACCGCTACTACGAGGCCTACCCGGGCGTGCGTACGTTCCTCGACAACGTAGTGGCGCGCGCCAAGCAGACGGGCTACGCCGAGACCATGTATGGCCGCAGACGCCATATTCCCGAGCTCAAGGCCAAAAACCCGCAACTCCGCGGCTTTGGCGAGCGCACGGCCATGAACCACCCCATGCAGGGAACCGCCGCCGACATCATCAAGATCGCCATGGCCCGCGTAAGCCGACGCCTGGAAGAAGAGGGCTTTGCCGCCCACATGATCCTGCAGGTACACGACGAACTGGACTTTGAGTGCCCTATCAACGAAGTTGAGCGCCTCACCGCCATGGTCCGCGACGTCATGGAGCACGTAGTAGACCTCCGCGTACCGTTGATCGCCGAAGCCAGCACCGGCATAACCTGGGCCGACGCCAAGTAGGGGTACACCCGCAATTCCAAAGCAACCAAAAACAGAAAGGGGGCTCCTTGCCAACAAGGAGCCCCCTTCATTCCAAAAAATCAGCCAAGTATCTAGGCGCCAAGACGCCATCCAGGCGGCAAGCAAGTCAACGTAGCCATGCCCGGGGCCGGCCGTTTGATTTTTGTAGATTCCGCACGAGCCGAAGAGCACTTAATGTGCTCTTCGAGCGAGCCCAGGACCTGACCGAACAAAAATCAAACGGCCGGCCCCGGGCATGGCGGCGAGTTTAACGAGCCGCCATGATGGCGTCGATGAGCGTCAGTACGCCCCCGTCGTTGTTGCTCGGAATGCGCCACTTGGCGTGCGCGTTCATGTGCTCCTCGGCATTGTCTACGATAAAGCTGTGACCGACGCGCTCCAGCATGGGGATGTCGTTGTACGTATCGCCCACGGCGGCGGCGTCGGCAATATCGATGCCCAGGTGTTCGCACAGGTGCGCGACGCCGGCGCCCTTGTCGACGCCCAGGTTCATAAAGTCGATCCACTCGCGCCCGGCGTTGGTGACGTAGAGCTTGTCCGAGAACTCGGGACTATAGGTCTCGCGGAAAGCGGGCTCGGCGTCGTAGCCGGGGAAGAAGACCGAAATCTTGTTGGACTCGAAATCAATGTCATCAAAGCTGTCGACGTAGTTGATTGTGTTGTAGTAGACGCTGATCTCGTCGTGGTATTGATGGTCGCGGGCAAGCACGTAGAACTCGTCGAAGCAGCAAAGGACGGGGACAGCGCGCGGATCCTCCGAGGCACGGCTCAAGACCTGCTGGTACAGCTCCACGTCGATATTGCTCTTATAGATATAGCTGCCGCGATAGATCACGCACGCTCCGTTGTCGGGACAAAAGGCGAGGCGGTTCTTGACGCCCTCGAACATCTCCTCGAGCTTGGGGGCGGGACGTCCGCTGGCGGGGCAGAATACGATGTCGGCGTCGGCGAGCTTGTCTAGGCGCTCATCAAGACCCTGGGGCAGCACGCGCTCGTCGGTCAGCAGCGTCTTGTCCATGTCGACGGCGAGAATCTTAATGTTTCCGATATTGGCGTCCGATTCGTAAGTTTGCATAAAAGCGAGCCTTTCGTTTCGAGATTGTTTCAGACGTTATAGCCATCAATTCGTAGTCGGGCGTATTTTCGCAGGAACGGAGCGTATTTGCACCACGCTTCACAAAGTAATGAAAAAACTTTTCAGAAATTTGAATTTGTCGCTTGTGCTGCGGGCACTTTAGCGTAATATAGCGACCATCGAAAACGGAGACGGAAAAACAACCGCTTACCGAGGAAAAGGTACCGTTTACGATATTAGAATTGCGCCCGGCGATAGGTGAAAGGAGAGGCAGATGCAGTTCGTAACGATCATCACCACTGCAGACAATGCCATCCGACGCCAGCGCGCAATTTCCCGACGACGATAACAATCGTCTCTGTCCGCATGGGGCGAATTGCCTCAACAGAGTCATTTTGAGGTCGTTGGGTTTTAGCACGACATTGCTGCATGTTTCTAGGGCATGTATGTGCTGATTTTTGCTATTTAACCTGATATTGCACGGTATATGACCTTGAAATGACTTGCAACTGACCGATGTTCTAACTAGCTACCAAGGGCGAAAGGAAACAGCCATGAGCAAGGAAAAAGTCGTTCTCGCATATTCCGGTGGTCTTGATACATCCGTATGTGTCAAGTGGCTCCAGGACGAGAAGAATCTCGATGTCGTTTGTGTCTGCGGCAACGTGGGCCAGGAAGAGACCGGACTGGATGCCAAGAAGCAGAAGGCGCTCGACCTGGGCGTTCTCGATTGCCAGGTGCTCGACCTGCGCGACGAGTTCTCCGATGAGTTCCTGACCAAAGCCATTGCAGCAAACTCCATGTACGAGAACAAGTATCCGCTGCTCTCCGCCCTGTCTCGCCCGCTGCTTGCCAAGAAGCTTGTTGAGGTCGCCCACGAGTTTGGCGCGACCTACGTCGCCCACGGCTGCACCGGCAAGGGTAACGACCAGGTCCGTTTTGAGGCCGCCGTCAAGGCCCTCGACCCCGAGCTCAAGGTTATCGCCCCGGTTCGCGAGTGGGACCTGAAGTGTCGCCCCGACGAGGTCGCCTATGCCCACGCCCACAACGTGCCGGTTCCCGAGGGTGCCAACGACAACCCCTACTCCATCGACGACAACCTGTGGGGTCGTGCCATTGAGTGCGGTCACCTGGAGGATCCCTGGAATGAGCCGCTCGACGACGCTTGGGTTATGACCAAGAATCCCGAGGACACCCCGGACACCCCGACCTACACCGAGATTGAGTTTGAGGCCGGCAAGCCCGTCGCCGTCGACGGCAAGAAGATGAAGCTCTCTGAGATCGTCATCGCCCTCAACAAGATCTCCGGCGACAATGGCTTTGGCCGTCTCGATCTGGTCGAGGATCGCCTGGTGGGCCTTAAGAGCCGCGAGTGCTACGAGGTTCCCGGCGCCCTGACGCTCATCACCGCCCACAAGGCGCTCGAGGACATCTGCGTCGAGGGCGACCTGCTCAAGACCAAGATCAAGCTCGAGCAGGATTGGGCCACCGCCGTGTACAACGGCCAGTGGTACAGCCCGCTCAAGAACGCGCTCGATGCCTTTATGGCCGACACGCAAAAGTTCGTGACCGGCACTGTCCGTCTGAAGTTCTTTAAGGGCAACTGCCATGTCGTCGGCCGCAAGAGCCCCTTCAGCCTCTACGACTACGGTCTGGCTACCTACGACCGCGACACCACGTTTGACGAGAAGGCCAGCGCCGGCTTTATCGAGATCGACACGCTGTCGCTCAAGACGTGGGCCAAGGTCCAGGGTCCCAGCTCTGCTGCTGCTCAGGCCTAAGGCTTTTCCTTCCCTTGGTATCCGCGCGGCCCATCCGCGTGATACAAAACGGGCGCACGGGGTCCCTACCTTTCGTTATGCTTGCTGACACTTCTTAACATCGGTGGCCCCTACGTTCCGCCCGCATATATGATGCCGCGTCTGCGGCTGAGTCCGAGCCCCGCCGGGGTTGTCCGGCGGGGCTCCTTCTATCAATTTGGCGGCTCTGTGCCTATATATATGAGGAGTATCCATTATGTTCAATGCTATCGCGCATGCTTTGCTTGCCCTCGCGCCCGAGTTCGATGCTGTAAGGGTCGAGGACGTTCCTATGAGCCTGAAGGCCTGGATCGATGGTTCGCAGGGCAACATCCGGAGGGAGACGTTGGGCGCCAAGTGCATGGTGCGTCACTTCTTTGCAAATTAGCTATATGGCCCCGCGCACGGTGGGGAATATGCAAAACTAGCGATTGAAAAATCGCTTTAGCGATATGGCGCATTGCTTTGGGCGCTTGTTTTGGTATTTGGAGAAAGGAGACGGTTCCATGGCTCTTTGGGGCGGTCGTTTTGAGGCGGGCGTGGCCGAGGTCACGCAGGAGTTTGGCGCGTCGCTGCCGGTCGACAAACATCTCTATAAGCAGGATATCGCCGGCTCTAAGGCGCATGCCAAGATGTTGGCCGCCCAGGGCATCATCAGTGCCGAGGACGAGCAGGCGATTGCCAAGGGCCTGACCGGAATCGAACAGGATATCGATGCCGGCAACTTTACCTTCGACATCAACGATGAGGACATTCATATGTCCATCGAGAGCGAGCTGACGCGTCGCATCGGCGAGGCTGGCAAGCGCTTGCATACTGGGCGTTCGCGCAACGACCAGGTGGCGACCGATACGCGCCTGGGCGTCAAGGCGCTGGCCAAGGAGCTCATGGAGGCCAATCTTGAGCTGCGCCATGTGCTGGTGGATGCGGCCAAGAAGTACGACAAGGTGATTCTGCCGGGCTACACGCATATGCAGCACGCTCAGCCCGTGCTGCTCTCGCATCATCTGCTGGCGTATTTCTGGATGTTCGCGCGCGACTTTACGCGCCTGAAGGCCGCCTTTGATGCCGCCGACAACTGCCCGCTTGGTGCTGCCGCGCTTGCCGGTACGAGCTATCCGCTCGATCGCCAGATGACGGCTGCCGAACTTGGCTTTGCGGGCGTGATCCCCAACTCGCTCGATGCGGTTTCCGACCGTGATTTCCTGCTCGATCTGCATTACGCCGGATCCGTCATGGCGATGCACCTGTCACGTCTTTCCGAGGAGATCGTGCTGTGGTCGAGCTCCGAATTTGGCTTTATCACGCTTTCAGACTCCTACTCCACCGGCTCGTCTATCATGCCGCAGAAGAAGAACCCCGACTTTGCCGAGCTTATCCGCGGCAAGAGCGGTCGCGTGTACGGCAACCTGGTGCAGCTGCTGGTAACCATGAAGGGCTTGCCGCTTGCTTATAACAAGGACTTGCAGGAGGACAAGGAGGGCGCGCTCGATACCGCCCATACGCTCATGCAGTGCCTGTCCGTTATGGCCGGAATGATTTCGACTTGGACCGTCAACGAGGATGCCATGGCGCGCGAGTGCGGCGTGGGGCACCTTGCCGCCACCGATGTTGCCGATTACCTGGCCAAGCGTGGCCTGCCGTTCCGCGAGGCACATGCCGTGGTGGGCCATCTGGTCCTGATGTGCGAGAAGCGCGGCTGCAATCTTGAGGACCTGCCGTTTGAGGTGTTCCAGGAGGCAAGCCCGCTCTTTGAGCGCGACATTACCGAGGCGCTCGACATCCCGTCGATTGTCGCCGCGCGCACGACCGAGGGCGGCACCGCCCCTGCCGCCGTTGCCGTGCAGCTTGATCGCGCCGAGGCACAGCTCGTGGCTGACGAGGGTGTGTTTGGGTCACTGACTAAGGTCGTCGAGATGGGCCACGGGGTAAAGTAGGGATTTGGCTGAAGCCGTTTTGGCCATTTATTGATAAATCGTTTTCACTTTACGGGCGCCTGCTGATGTGGGCGCCCGTATTTTGTTGCTATGGGGGAGGGGCTTGTCGAGAACTTCTGTAGGACCTTTGGGCAGGTTGTGAAGGGGTTACGTTCGCGGGCGGCAACCGACCGCCTGCTCTGTTCGATGCGGTTGATGGGCGGTCGGATGGTACTCTAATCGGGCTTCGAAACAGAAGTGACACATATGGAGCGCTTTAATAAATTGCAACGTTTCAATAAACAGCTTTTTGTTTAACTGCAGCTAAAACTCTGTTACGATGCAGTCCAGGCGGGTGCCGGAATGGGACTTGGGCACGCGCGAACCTACTTGAAAGGCTACTTTTATGGCTATCGAGAAGACCTTCATCATGATTAAGCCCGACGCCGTGCGCGACCGTAAGATCGGCGAGATCGTTGCTCGCATTGAGCGCAGCGGCCTTGTCATCGAGCGCATGGAGATGACCACGCTCGAGCGCGCTACCGTCGAGGAGCACTACGCCCATCTGGCCGACAAGCCCTTCTTTGGCGGTCTCTGCGACTTTATGACGAGCGGTCCGGTCGTCAAGATGGTCGTTTCCGGTCTCTCCGCTGTTGCTAAGATGCGCACCCTCATGGGTGCTACCAACCCGCTTGACGCTGCTCCTGGTACCATCCGCGGCGACTTTGCCGTCGATGTCAACGCCAACGTGATTCACGGCTCCGACTGCCTGGAGAACGCCGAGATCGAGATCAAGCGCTTCTTTGGCTAAACCAGCTTTGACTCCTTAAAGCTGTTAGCGTGTGGCTTGGGCGCCGCGGAACTCCATCCGCGGCGCCCTTTTATTCCAAAATCTATGAAGGGGCCCGCTCGGACATGTGTTCCGAGCGGGCCCCTGCTGTTAGCTTGTGGCACTGAATAGTTTAGGCTTCGTCGACAACCTTAAGGCCGCGCGTGTGGTCGATCTCGTTGAGAAGGTTAACGCGGCGCTCGTGACGACCGCCCTCAAACTCGGCGTCGAGCCACTCGTCGACAATCATCTTGGCGAGCTCGGAGCCCACGACGCGGGCGCCAAAGGCGAGCACGTTGGTATTGTTGTGCATGCGGGAGAGCTTGGCACTGAAGGGCTCGGAGCACACGACGGCGCGTACGCCCTCGACCTTGTTGGCAGCCAGGCTGATCCCGACGCCGGTGCCACAGATGAGGATGCCCAGGTCGACATCGCCGTTGGCAACGGCCTTACCCACCTTGTAGCCGGCGATGGGGTAGTCAAAGCTCTCGGAGGTGTCGGTGCCAAAGTTCACGACCTCGCAGCCGCGCTCCTTCAGGTGCTCGGAAATGATGTTCTTGAGCTCGACGGCGGCGTGGTCGTTACCGATACCGATCTTCATGGATGGTTCCTCTCTGGTCTGTGCGGCGCAAATGCTAAAGGTGTTTACCGCGTTCGACTGCATGATAGCGCGACTTTTGCGTAAACGCTCGAGCGTTTTTTGGTCAAACGCTTTAGCAGGCAACAAGACTGACTTCTTGTAAATGAATGTCGTCAGTTTGCGCTTGAGCGCCGTCTGCCGGAACCATGGTTGCGGTTTTTGATGCATTGTTATCAAATAAAGGAGCTAACTATTATGAGAGCCCAGCCCGTTATACAAGCAGGAGATACCTATGCCTACCGATTCCATCCGTGATGCCGCGTTTTGCGATGTTTTGAACCGCGAACTTGTCTGTGCACTCGGCTGCACCGAGCCCATTGCCGTTGCCTATGCAGCGGCGCTGGCGAGTCAGACGCTCGGTTGCGAACCCGATCATATGGACGTTGCCTGCTCGGGCAACATCATCAAGAACGTTAAGAGCGTGACCGTGCCCAACTCGGGCGGCATGCACGGTATTGAAGCGGCGGCCGTGCTGGGTGCCGTGGGCGGTGACGCCAAGAGCGCGCTCGAGGTGCTCGAGAGCGTTAACGACGAAGACCGTGCTCGCGTGTCCGAGCTTCTCGCCGATGCCGGTTACTGCGATGTGTCGCTTGTCGAGGGTGTGCCCAACCTCTACATCAAGGTGGCTGCGACGGCCGGGGGCCATGCCGCGGTCGTCGAGATTACCGACCACCACACTAATGTCACGTGCCATACGCTCGACGGTATTCCGGTGTGCGGCAAGTCGGCGGGGGAGTGTGCCGCCTGCGCCGAGCGCGTCGTGGCCGAGCGTGCGGCAGATAACGCCGACACCCCTATGAGCATTGAGTCCATCATCGACTTTATCGAGGACGGTGACATTGAGGACGCCCGCGCTGCCGTTGAGCGTCAGATTGAGCTGAACGGTGCGATTAGTGCCGAGGGCCTGGCGCACGCTTGGGGCGCCGAGGTGGGCCGTACGCTGCTGGGCGCTCGTGCCGATGACGTCGCCTGCCGTGCCCGTGCCCGTGCGGCCGCCGGGTCCGATGCCCGCATGAACGGCTGCGCGCTGCCGGTCGCCATCGTGTGCGGCTCGGGCAATCAGGGCATTACCTGCGCACTGCCTGTTATGGAGTATGCCGAGTACCTGCGCTGCGACCATGAGCGCCTGGTTCGCGCCGTGATGCTGTCCGATCTGATCGCCGTGCATATCAAGAGCTATATTGGTGCGCTCTCGGCGTTTTGTGGCGCTATTTGCGCCGCATGCGGTGCCGGTGCTGCGATTACCTGGCTGTGCGGTGGCACGCACGAGCAGATTGGTGCGACGGTCTCGAATACGCTCGGCAACGTGGGCGGCATCGTGTGCGATGGCGCCAAGGCAAGCTGTGCCGCCAAGATTTCTGCTGCCGTTGATGCTGCGATTCTGGGCCACGATATGGCCATGCAGGGCCGCGGCTTCCGCGCCGGCGAGGGCCTGATCCAAGATACCGTTGAGCAGACAATCGCTAGCATGGGCTACGTAGGCCGTGTGGGTATGAAGGACACCGACGTCGAGATCCTCAACATCATGATCGGTAAAACCCAAGTGTGCTAGTTACGCGGTTTTACCAAACCGCGTAACCAGTTGACGCTGCAAACGCCCCTAAGCGGCAATCTGCCTTTCAATCGTCGGGCATGGCCAGAAGGCCTATGCCCTCCTCTTTCAAGGCACATTGCTCGCTTAGGGGCGTTTTCGCTCATATGACCCAATCCGCTGTCAAGAGCCACAATGGCCCCGCCGAC
>CABRFA010000006.1 GCA_902470065.1 uncultured Collinsella sp. | reverse complement strand
AGTCCGCCAGCACCTACAAGGACTTCGCGCGTGCCGTGCGCGGCCTTGAGCGCGGCGAGGACGTGTCGCACGACATGCTCACCGCCACCGAGGATGTTGAACCCACGGGCGACTACGTCATGGACGAGGCCAAGCACACCATTGCCGCCACCGAGCGCGGCCTTAAGAAGATTGAGCGCCGCCTGGGTATCGATGACATCTATGCCGATCTCTCCGGCCAGCTGGTCAACCACCTGCAGCAAGCGCTGAAGGCCCAGTACATGTTCCACCGCGATAAGCAGTACGTGGTCACCAACGGCGAGGTCAAGATCGTCGACGAGTTCACCGGCCGCATTATGGAAGGCCGCCGTTACTCCGAGGGCCTGCACCAGGCCATCGAGGCCAAAGAGGGCGTGCTCGTACGCGAGGAGAACCAGACACTCGCCACCATCACCCTGCAGAACTACTTCCGTCTGTATGACAAGCTCTCCGGCATGACCGGCACGGCACTTACCGAGGATGCCGAGTTCCGCGAGATCTACAAGCTGCCCGTCGAGGTCATCCCCTCCAACAAGCCCGTGCAGCGCGTGGACCACGAGGACCTGGTGTACCGCACCATTCAGGCTAAATACAACGCCGTTGCCGACGACGTTGAGCGTCGTCACGCCAAGGGCCAGCCGGTCCTGGTGGGCACCGTCTCCATCGAGAGCTCCGAGAAGCTGTCTGCCGCCCTCACCAAGCGCGGCATCGCACACGAGGTCCTCAACGCCAAGCATCACGAGCGCGAGGCTCATATCGTTGCCCAGGCCGGACGCTACGGCGCCGTGACCATCGCTACTAACATGGCCGGTCGTGGTACCGACATCCTGCTGGGCGGCAACCCCGACGAGCTGGTGCGCGAGCGCCTTGAGTACGAGGGACTAACCATGGAGGACGTGACGCCCGAGCAGCTCGAGCAGTTTAACGCCGAAGCCAAGGAGACCTGCAAGGCCGAACGCGAGCGCGTGCTTGCCGCCGGCGGCCTGACCGTCATCGGCACCGAGCGCCATGAGTCCCGTCGTATCGACAACCAGCTGCGCGGCCGTTCCGGCCGTCAGGGCGATCCGGGCGAGACCCAGTTCTACCTGTCGCTCGAGGACGACCTCATGCGCCTGTTCGGCGGCGACAAGATGGACCGCGTCTCCAAGATGATGGTCACGGCCGACATGGGCGACGACATGCCCATCCAACACAAGATCATTTCCAAGGCCGTCGAGAGCGCCCAGCACAAGGTCGAGAGCATCAACTTCTCCATGCGTAAGAGCGTCCTTGAGTACGACGACGTCATGAACAAGCAGCGGCAGGTCATCTACGCCGAGCGCAACAAGATTCTGGACGGCAAGGACCTGACCGACCACATCACCGAGGTCATGCACGATACCGTGTACCGCTGTGTTCAGGAGTTCTGCACCAAGGACAGCCACGAGGGCGAGCGCGATCTTGAGGGTCTGCGTAAGTGGGTCGTCGAGCTGACCGGGCATATCGATACGCCGAAGTTCCCCGACGAGGACTTTGAAGCCCTGGCTGCCGATGTCTTGGCCTATGTTGAGAAGTGCTACAACATGAAGGCCGAGCGTCTGGGCGAGGACCTGATGCGCGAGCTCAATACCCAGGTCATGCTGCGCGTCATCGATACCCGTTGGATGAACTACCTGCAGGAGATGGACTACCTCAAGACCGGCATCGGCCTGCGCGGCTTTGGCCAGCGCGACCCGCTGGTCGAGTACAAGACCGAGGCCTACGGCGCGTTCCAGATACTCGTCGATACCATGTACGAGGATTATCTGCGTACGGTTCTGCGCATCGAGATCAAGGCTGCCCCACGTGCCGTGGAGCACAAGGAAGAGCCCGCGCTCGAGGGTGCGCGCTTCTCCGGTCCTGCCGAGGTCGATGGTGACAACGGCGACTCGGTGCTGCGCAAGCAGGCGCAGGTGCAGGCCCGCACGGCTGTCCAGGGTGGTCCGGCTGCCGTCAACAACGGTGGCAAGGTGACCACCTATCGCAAGTCCGAGAGCGACGATCCGTACGTCAACGTGGGCCGCAACGACCCGTGCCCCTGCGGTAGCGGCAAGAAGTTTAAGTACTGCCACGGCAGGAATCGTTAATGGCTGAGGCTTTAGAGGTAACGCCCGCCGAGCTGGACGCGTTTGCGGACCGGCTCGGCGAGGTCGAGTCGTATCTCCATTTGGACGAAAAGCGCACGCGCGTGACCGAGCTCGAGGCCAAAAGTGTTGCCCCTGGCTTTTGGGATGACGCCGACGCCGCCCGTGCCACCATGGAGGAGATCGCGCGTACCAAGGAAGATATCGCTGCCGTGGACACCGCGCGCGGCGAGCTTTCCGATGCCCGCGCCGCGCTGGAGCTTGCCGAGGAGATGGGGGATGACCCCGACGCCGCCGCCCTTCGCGAGGAGGCTGCAGCCACGGCTGAGCGCCTGGCCCGGGCCATCGATGAGCTTGAGCTTTCGAGCTGGTTTACCGGTGAGTTCGATCACGGCGATGCCATTGTGACCATCAAGCCCGGACAGGGTGGTCTGGAGGCCCAGGACTGGACCTTCATGCTCTTTAAGATGTACATGAAGTACTGCCAGCGTCGCGGCTGGAAGGTCACCATCAACGACTGTCCCGCAGCCGAGGTCATCGGCATCGACCGCGCGACCTTTACCGTCGAGGGCAAGGACGCATTTGGCATGCTGCGCGCCGAGGCCGGCGTCCACCGCTTGGTTCGCATTAGCCCCACCGACGACAAGAAGCGCCGCCAGACCACGTTTGCCGGCGTCGAGGTCATCCCCGTGCTACCCGATGATATCGACATCGAGATCAGTCCCGATGACATCCGCGTGGACGTGTACCACGCGAGCGGCCCGGGCGGTCAGGGCGTCAACACCACCGACTCCGCCGTGCGCGTGACGCATTTCCCCAGCGGCATTGTGGTCACCTGCCAAAACGAGCGCAGCCAGATCCAGAACAAGGCCGCGTGCATGCAGATCCTCAAGGCCCGTCTGTACGAGATTGAGCTCGAAAAGCGCGCCGAGGCCTTGGATGAGATTCGCGGGCCCAAGACCACAATCGGCTTTGGCAACCAGATCCGCAGCTACGTGCTCTACCCGTACCAGATGGTTAAGGACCTGCGCACGGGTGTGGAGACCAGCAACGTCGAGGCCGTTCTTGACGACGGCGATCTGGATCCATTTGTGATTGGCTATCACCGTTGGGCTACTGGCAACGCTGACGCGGAGGCCCCGTCTGCATAAACCGCTCGGTTTATGTGGGAATGGATTAAAACCCTCCGAGCGGGGTGGTTTTGTATCCAGAACATACCCTGCACAGGGGTGGTTTTTGTTGGGCGAATCGGTAGAATCGAATACAAGAAGAAGTCCAAAGCGCATCCGATGGGGTGCGCTTTTTTGAAGGAGGCAGCATGGCGTATCGTCTGGACATTAAGCGCATTCTTTCGATGAACTTCTTTCACGATCTGCCCCAGATCATGCTGGGATGTGCCTTGGCCGCCATCGCGACCGACCTGTTTTTGATTCCCAACGGTCTTGCCGCCGGTGGCGTTACGGGCCTTGCGACTATTATCCAGGCGGTCGGCGCAGCGCGAGGCGTGTCGCTTCCCGTCGGTATCCAGACCATCGTGATGAACGCCTTGTTGCTGCTGGTCGTTATGCGCGAGGGCGGCATGTTCTACGTGGTGCAGACGGCGACGGGCTTTGTGCTGCTGGGCTTCTTTACCGATCTGTTTGCCCCGTTTGTAGCGCCTCTGGCACATGCAGACCTGATGCTTCCCGCTATGTGGGGCGGCATTATCACGGGCATCGGTTACGGCATGGTGCTGCGCGCCGGCGCCAACACCGGCGGCTCGGACACGATTGGCCAAATCATCTCGCGTAACACCTCGTTGCCGGTGGGCTCGACCGTCATGGCAATCGACGTTGCCGTGTGTGCGGCATCGGCGCCGGTCTTCTCGCTCGAAAATGCTCTGTATGCAGGACTATCGATGGTGATCAGCGGCTATGTGATCGATGCCGTGGTCGATGGCGGCAATAAGCGTCGTATGGTGCTCATCATCTCGGACAATTTCCCCGATATCGCGGCCGACATCATGTACGGTCTGGGACGCGGCTGCACCAAATTAAAGGCGACTGGTATGTATTCGGGCGTCGAGAAGCCGGTGATCATGGTGATCGTTAGCCGTCGAGAGCTCAACACCCTCAAAACGATCGTGCGTGAGCGCGATCCTCGCGCAATTGTGACGGTCGCCGACGTTACGGAAGCCTTCGGTGAAGGATTCAAGGATATTAACGCGTAGGGCCGGCTGCGTTCCATCCAAAAGACGTTCACATTGATAAACCGTTTCATCAGCGGTTCTGCCTGCTAAATTGTTCAAATAATGATAAAAACTCTGGTAAAGCCTTCAGTTTCCAGCATAATGAATGACGTACGTGCATTGCGGCTGTGTTGGGATTACCTTCTGTGCCGTGCGCATTTTGCCTAATGAGGATGAAAGGAAGGCACAATGAGCGACGAAGAGCTCAAAAAGGTTGCCAACGAGGTAAGGAAGGGCATCGTCACCGGCGTGCACGCTGCCAAGTCCGGCCATCCGGGCGGTTCGCTCGGCGCTGCCGACATCATGACCTATCTGTACTTTGAGGAAATGAACGTCGACCCGGCCGATCCCCGCAAGGCCGATCGCGACCGTTTTGTGCTCTCCAAGGGCCATTGCGCTCCGGGCCTGTATGCCGTGCTCGCCGAGCGCGGGTTCTTCCCCAAGGAGGACCTCGAGACGCTGCGCCATATCGGCAGCCACCTGCAGGGTCACCCCAACATGAACGACACCCCGGGCGTCGACATGTCCACCGGCTCGCTTGGTCAGGGCATCTCCGCCGCCGTGGGCATGGCCGTTGCCGCCAAGCACTGGGGCGATACTTACCGCACGTACGCCCTGCTGGGCGATGGCGAGAGCGAGGAGGGCCAGGTCTGGGAGGCCGCCATGTTTGCCGGCAACCAGCAGCTCGATAACCTCTGCGTGATCGTCGACCACAACGGCCTGCAGATCGACGGCCCCGTCGAGGAGGTCAACGACCCCATGCCGCTGGCAGACAAGTTCCGCGCCTTTAAGTTCCACGTGGTGGAGCTCGCCGACGGCAACGACTTCGACCAGATCCGCGCCGCCTTTGCCGAGGCTCGCGCCACCAAGGGGCAGCCGACCGCCATTATTGCCGAGACCACAAAGGGCAAGGGCGTCTCCTTTATGGAGAACCAGGTGGGTTGGCACGGTAAGGCCCCCAACGATGAACAGTTTGAGCAGGCCATGGCAGAGCTCACGGCCGCCGGAGAGGAGCTCTAGGATGGCAGACGTCAAGAAAATCGCCACGCGCGTAAGCTACGGCGAGGCCCTCGTTGAGCTCGCCAACGAGCACGATGACTTTGTGGTCCTCGATGCCGATCTGGCCGCCGCCACTCAGACCGGCAAGTTTAAGGCAGCCTGCCCCGACCGCTTCTTCGATGTGGGCATTGCCGAGAGCAACCTGATGGGCGTCGCCGCCGGTATCGCAACCACCGGTCGCGTTGCCTTTGCGAGCACCTTTGCCATGTTCGCCGCCGGCCGCGCTTTTGAGCAGGTCCGTAACTCCATCGGCTATCCGCATCTCAACGTTAAGATTGGCGCCACGCACGCCGGTATCTCGGTGGGCGAGGACGGCGCCACACACCAGTGCTGCGAGGATATCGCCCTGATGCGCGTCATCCCTGGCATGACTGTGATCGTTCCTGCCGACGACGTCGAGGCCCGCGCCGTGACGCGCGCCGCCTACGAGTGCGACGGTCCGGTGTACATGCGCTTCGCTCGTTTGGCCTCGCCGGTTATCAACGACCCCGAGACCTACAAGTTCGAGTTGGGTAAGGGCATTGTCATGCGCGAGGGCGCCGATGTGACCATCATTGCCTGCGGCCTGATGGTCGGCGAGGCTCTCGAGGCCGCCGAGCAGCTCGCTGCCGAGGGCATCGACGCCGAGGTCATCAACATGCACACCATCAAGCCCATCGATGCCGACCTGATCGTCAAGAGCGCCACCAAGACCGGTCACGTCGTGACCGTCGAGGAGCACTCTGTGATCGGTGGCCTGGGCAGCGCCGTTGCCGACGTCCTGTGCGAGCAGTGCCCGACGTCGCTCAAGAAGATCGGCGTCAACGACACCTTCGGTGAGTCTGGCCCGGGTGCCGAGCTCTTGCACAAGTATGGCCTGGACGCCGCCAACATCGTGGCGACCACCAAGGAGTTCTTGGCATAAGGCAAGACGGATTTCATGGACTGCTTCGTCAGAACTATAAAACTGTTTCGCCAGTACTATGGAAACCCGGCAGGGGCGCTCTCTTGGAGAGCGCCCCTGTTTCAGTTGCGGTGAAATAAGGACTGTTTTGCCAGCTTAAAGGCTCAACAGTCCCTATTTCACCGCAACTCATGAAGACGCCCCTCAAGCACGGTCCCATCAGGGAAAAGGGCATATATCGACAAAGCGCAATTCAGACCCTTCCAGCTTTGTATATGCAGCACCCCAAGATAAACGCGGCGACCCCTTAGTTATCGCAGGCCGGACACAGGGTTACTTTCCATATCTTTCCGCAGGACGGAGGAGCCCCCGCCGCACGTAGTGCGCAGCGGAGGCTCCGACATGTCCGAGGACGATTTGGAAAGTAACCCTGTGTCCGGCCGGAGGGACCCAAACACGGCCATGCTTCTTATGTGCAGCAAAGCTAATGCTGCTAAAATACAAAGCGCTCATGTAGTTTAAACGCACGACGATAAGGAGCACCAGTGGGTAACCACTTCCGTACCTCCGGTGCGGGCGATGATGCCCCCAAGACGCAGGCAGGCGTCCAGGGCAGTCGTTTCGCCACTCCGGATTCAGAGGGCCAGCCTGTTGCTCAGGCCCCCGCTCAGCCGGCAGATCAGGCACAGCCGGCATCCGATCCCTTTGCCTACAATCCAACCAGCGATGTCGCGCTTTCCGGCGCGGCGGGTTTTGAGCCCGTTCAGGCCGTGACCGCTCGCGTGGAGCAGCCTCAGGCTGGCGCCGCCACGTCGCAGCCTACCATGGCCGGCATTCCCGACCCCATGGCCCCTGCGACGCCGGCTCCTCAGCCTGCGCAGTCCGGTCTCTTTGCCGCTATTCCCGACCCCACGCAGCCTGCTGCCCCGGTGGTCGAGAGCGATCAGGCCGCCGAGGTCGCAAGCCTCGATAACGCGCTCAACAACCCCGATTTTACGTCGGTGTTTGCGCCCATCGATCCGCAGGCCAGCCGCAAGAAGATGGCCAAGCAGGCCGGTGTCGAGCCCGTCATCCTTATGGAGCATGTCACCAAGATCTATCCGGCACAGCCCAACAAGCCCGCACTCGACGACATCAACATCGAGATCTATCCTGGCGAGTTCGTCTTCTTGGTCGGTCACTCCGGCTCGGGTAAGACCACGCTGCTGTCGACGCTCAACCGTGACGTCAAGCCGACGAGCGGCCGCATCCTGGTTGCCGGTCAGGACCTCATGAAGATCAAGAACCGCAAGGTTCCGTTCCTGCGCCGCCAGATTGGCGCCGTGTTCCAGGACTTTAAGCTTCTGCCGCAAAAGACCGCCTACGAAAACGTGGCGTTTGCCCTGCAGTGCATCGGCAAGCCCAAGGGCGTCATTCGCAGCCAGGTGCCCGAGGTGCTGCGTCTGGTCGGCCTGGCCGATCAGATGGACTCGCTGCCCGACCAGCTTTCCGGTGGCGAGCAGCAGCGCGTTGCCGTCGCCCGCGCTATGGTCAACCGTCCGCCGCTGCTGATCTGCGACGAGCCGACGGGCAACCTCGACCCGGCGATCTCGCTGGGCATCATGAAGCTGCTCGAGCGTATTAACCGCACTGGCACCACCGTGATCGTCGCCACGCACGACCGCGAGATGGTCGATAGCATGCACCGTCGCGTGATCGCCCTCGAGGGCGGCCACGTTATCCGCGACCAGGAGAGGGGAGGTTACGGCAACTATGGCACCAACTAACGTGGGCTACTCCTTCAAAGAGGCAATCAGCCACTTCTTCCGTAACTGGACTACCTCGCTCGGCGCCGTCATCACGATCTTTCTTTCGCTGTTTATCATCGGCCTGTTCATCATGGGCTCCGCGATGCTGAACTCCGTGATCGGCACCGTCGAGGATCAGGTTGTCATCAACGCGTTCATTAGTGATGATGCCGATCAGGCCGATGTTCAGGCTTTTGAGGCCGAGCTTAAGACGTGGAATAACGTCAAGTCCGTGACCTATAAGGACAAGGACGACGCGCTGGCCGAGTATACGAGCAAGATGTCGGGCAACGCCGATGCCACCATGAGCGCGCTCGATGGCCAGAACCCGCTGCCGGCTTCGTTTGCAATTGAGATGGACGATCCGTCCAAGGTCGAGAGCACGGCAAAGAAGCTCAAGAAGGATGCCGATTTCCAGAAGATCGCGGATGACGGCGACGTCAACGCGAGCGTGCTGTACGGCCAGGAGGAAGTGAGCCGCCTGTTCCAGGTGACCAACTACATCCGCATCGCCGCCGTGGTGCTCGTTGGTCTTCTGACCTTTATCGCATTCATCTTCATCAACAACACGATTCGCCTGTCCATCACGGCGCGTCGTCGTGAGATTGCGATTATGCGTCTGGTCGGCGCCAGCAACGGCTTCATTCGTGGCCCGTTTATCACCGAGGGCGTGCTGCAGGCCATTTTGGGCTCGCTGCTTTCCATCGGCGTTCTGGAGCTGCTGCGCAATCTGATGATCCCGCGTCTGCAGGAGAGCATCGGCTGGATGTCGTTTGCCCTTCCGATGCAGTACTACCTGGTGACCTATGCTGCGCTGATTCTGGTCGGCGTGATTATCGGTCTCTTTGGTTCTGCCATCGCCATGCGCCGCTACCTGCGCGTGTAAGCATGCCTGGAATTCACCCCTTCCAACGGGTCGTCTCTTATGGGGCGGCCCGTTTTTTGATCCCTAGGGGACGGCAGGAAAGCGAATCATTTGGGTAGACTCTTTGGAGTTCGCAATCGATAGTTAGGAGGCGCCATGGGGCGCAATAACAAGCATAAGCGTGGAGCTCGCAATAAGCGCGGGCCGGTGCGCAGCGAACGCCGTCCGAGCCTGACCGGGCGCGTGCAGCTCCATGAGCATAGCGCCTACGTTGTAACCGAAAACGGCGACTACAAGGTCATGGGTCGCGGCAAGCGTGAGATCATGGACGGCGATACCGTTGCCGTGAGCATTAAGAACAGCCCACACGGTGAGCGGCGCGCCGTGATCGAAAGCGTGGTTGAGCGTGCAGCCATAAGCGTGGTGGGCACGTACCAGACCGCCGGTCCGCTCGATGTGATCGAGCCGCTCGATTCGCGTCTGAAGGCCGACTTCTTCATTCTGCCCGAGGATACCTCGGCGGATCGTCTGGGTGTCCACCCGGGTGATGCTGTTGTCGCGCGCATTTTGACCTACCCGACGCGCCTGGAATCGGGTACCGTGACGATCGAACGCCGCATTGGCGGAGATGACGCGCCCGATTTGGGCGTTCAATATGTGATGGCGCGTTACGGCTATACCGATAGCTATCCCGAGGCCGCGCTGGACGAGGCCGAGGGGCTTTCGCTCGATGTGTCCGCGGCGCTTAAGGACCCGCTCCGCCGCGATCTGCGCGACCGCTTTGTCATCACGATCGACCCAGTCGACGCGCGCGACTTTGACGACGCCATTTCGCTGGAGCGCACGCCCGAGGGTGGCTACAAGCTGGGTGTGCATATCGCCGACGTTTCACACTATGTGGCTTGGGACGGGCATATCGATCTTGAGGCTCGCCATCGTACGACATCGGTGTATCTGGCCGATCGCGTGCTTCCCATGCTGCCCAAACGCCTGTCCTGTGACCTGTGCTCGCTTCGCCCTGACGAGGACCGTCTTGCGTTTACCGTCGATATCGAGCTCGATGCGCAGGGTCGCGTGCGGCATTACGATCCGTATCCCAGCGTGATTCGCTCGCGTGTGCGTATGGACTATGACGGCGCCGAGGCGCTGCTGGTACGTGCCGGCGCGGTGGAGTATTCGGTGCTGGAGGGTGCGGCCGAGGATGTTGCGGCTGCTGAGGCCTCGCGCGAGGAAGCGCTTGAGCGCGGTCTTGCGTGCGAGGAGGCCGCCCGCGGCTACAACGTCGACCTCGGCGATTTCCTTGTCGCCGCCAACGAACTCGCCGAACTTCGCCGTCGTATTCGTCGCGCCCGCGGCTCAGTCGATTTTGACACGGCCGAGATTCGCGCTCTATTGGATGAGGACGGAGTACCCGTGCAGATTGTGGCGCGTGAGCGTTCGTGTGCCACGTCGCTTATCGAGGAAGCCATGCTGCTCGCCAACGAGTGCGTTGCAGAGTGGCTGGCAGACCGTGATATCGAGGCCTGCTATCGCGTGCATGAGGATCCGAGCCCCGATAGCCTGCACGGTGCTGCCGTTGCGCTGGCGCAGCTAGGCATCATCGACGATCGCCGTGCTGCCGGAATTGCCCTGGGGAGTCCCGATGAGCTGCAGGCTGCAGTTGATGCTGCCGCCGGTACGGCCAACGCACCGCTCGTCAACATGCTGCTTCTGCGCAGCATGCAGCGCGCGCTGTACAAGCCGCGCAACGAGGGCCACTTTGCGCTCGCCGCGCCGTGCTACTGTCACTTTACGAGTCCCATCCGCCGCTACCCCGATCTGGTGGTGCACCGCGTGCTCAAACTGCAGTTGGCCTATGAGCGGCTTGGCGGCAAGGACGCCTTGGTCCGTACGCCGCGGCTGATCGGCAAGGGGCGCGAGTCGCTGCCACGCATTCTGCCGCAGATCTGCCGCGCATGCAGCGATGCCGAGCGCGCGGCAGATGCCGCCAGCCATGCGACGCAAAAGATCAAGATTGCCCAGTACTATGAGGACCGTCTGGGCGAGCGCTATGCCGGAACCGTCTCGTGGGTTAGCAGCATGGGCCTCTTTGTGCGCTTGGACCTAACGCAGGTCGAAGGCTTGATTTCGATCAAGAGCCTGGGCAACGAGTGGTTCGAGTTTGACGAGGACGCGCTTACGCTGACGGGCGCCGACACGGGGACTCGCTATGAACTGGGTCAGCGCGTGATTGTCGAGGTCTCGCGCGTCAATACCACGCGTGGGCACTTGGACTTTAAGCTTATCCATTAGCCAAATCCCGACTCATGGTGGGGGAGCGGAGGGCGGCCTTTCGGGACCGCCCTTCGCATTTGAATCATGGCTACCTTGCCGTCTGCTCGGCCGCCCGCTTACCTGCTATTTGAGAGGTAAAACCTACCAAAATAAACCTGTCCCTTTTGGCAGGTTTACAAGAAAGCGGGGATGAGATGGCGACGGTGTACGGTTATGCGCGGGTGAGTTCGCGCGATCAGAACCTGAATCGGCAGCTGGATGCGCTGGGCGCCTATGGCGTGGGCTCGGCGAATATTTATGCCGACCATGCGAGCGGCAAGGACTTCGATCGACCGCGTTATCGCGAGCTGCTGCACGTCCTGGGAGACGGGGACGTGCTGGTGGTGCTTTCTATCGACCGACTTGGCCGTAATTACTCCGAGATTCTTGAGGAATGGCGACGCATTACCAAGGAGCTCGGGGTTGCCATTGTGGTGTTGGACATGCCATTGCTTGACACGCGCGCTAGGGCCAGCGGCGCGCCGGATGTGACCAACGTCCTGATTGCCGATATTGTGCTGCAACTGCTGAGCTACGTGGCGCAGGTGGAGCGCGAGAATATCCATCGGCGCCAAGCGGAGGGAATTGCAGCGGCGCGGGCGCGAGGGGTCCGTTTCGGTCGACCTCGCAAGCCGTGCCCTCCTCAGTTTGAGCTGGTGCGCGATAGCTATGAGGCAGGCGATATTACCCGCAGCCAGGCAGCAAAGTGCCTGGGCGTGTGCGTGGGGACGTTCGATCGCTGGATGCGCGAGGCGGGGTAGGGGTTTGCGTCGCTTTGTCGCTTCCTGTTGCGATTCAAATTTTGATACGGTAACGATGCCATTTGGGGCTACACTCGCTGATATTCAAAAAAGGAGGTTGGCCCTTGGCGCGCGTAAAACAGATAATCGGATGGACCGCGGTCGTTCTGTTCGCTGCAACGCTGGCGGGCATCTGGGTGCTGACGGAGCAAAATGCGATGGAGACGTCGTTGCTGAGCGAGTCCACCGCGCGTGTGGTGGAGGGCCAGGCTACGGGCGTTCAGGCTGTCGATGCCACGGGTGAAGCCCAGACGGAGAACGGAATGACCGGGGGCACCGATTCGGCTGCCTCGAATGTCCGGTCTGGCCGACTTGCTTCCATTCGCATGTGGGTGGGCGCGAACGTCCGTCGCGTTGCCCATACCGTAGAGTTTTTCTTCGTCGGATTGTTCGCCTCGGTGGTCGTGGTTTGCTTTTCCAGGCGTCCGTGGAGCGTATGCTCCCGTTGCGTGCCCGTATTGCTCTTTTGCGCCGCCTGCTCCGTTGGCGATCAGGTACATAAGATTTTTGTTCCCGGCAGGCATTTCGACGTTATCGATTTAGGATTCGATGCTGCGGGCTATGTCGCCGCCATGCTGTTGGTATTGCTGGCAGCGGCGTTGGTGCGCCATGCGACTCGGCCGATCGGCGCCCATGCGAGGCGCTAGCCGGTAACAAACCCGTTTCTGATAATGCGACCTTGTTGAATTATTTTGTGTCGCGCGTATTTCCGAGCGGTCGGATTTGAGGGGCGAGCGGTAGAACGCTCGCCCTTTGTGCGCCACGATGCGGCACAATGTACCGCAAAAGCTGTTTGTATCCGGTACGAATCGTTCGTTGGTCTTTAATTCTTCTCAACGGAGGTGTTTGAGATGGCAAACGGATTGCTTTTGCGGCTTCGCGAGCGTGAGCTCAGCGCGAGCCCGGCGGAACGCAATGTCATCGCATATGTAAGCGCTCATCCGCACGAGGTGGTCGGGCTGTCCGTCCGCGGTCTTGCCGATGTCACGTTCTCCTCGCCCTCGAGCATTTTGCGCTTTTGCAAGCGTTTGGGTTTTGCGGGCTACAAGGAGTTCCAGCGCGAACTGATTGCCGAGCTGGCGCTCTTAGGTGACAAGAAAGACGTAGCCCTCGAGGACATCTCCATGGATGACAGCGTCGAACGTATCGTGGGGAAGGTGATGAAAAGCAACGTGCGTACGATCGAGGCGACGGCGCGAACGCTCGATTACACCGTCTTGGAGCGATGCGCGGCCCGTCTTAAGCGGGCACGCGCGGTCAATCTGTTCGGTATTGGTGCCTCTCGTTTGGTCGCGCACGACCTGGCGCAAAAGCTCATGCGTGTCGACAAAGAGTGCCATCTGTACGACGACTGGCATGATCAGCTCTTATGTGCCAAGAACATGCATGAGGGCGATATGGCAATCGCCTTTAGCTACTCGGGCTTGACCCAAGAGGTGCTGGACTGCACCGCCGAGGCTCAACGTCACAACTGTCCCGTTGTGGCCGTTACCAAAGTAGATGGATCATCCAAGCTTGCCACCATGGCCGATGCCGTGCTCGGCGTCGCTGCGAGTGAACCCTTGGTCCGCAGCGGTGCCATGGCTTCGCGTATGGCCCAGCTTATGGTTGTCGATGCCCTGTACGCTGCTTACGTTGCCAGCGACTACGAACGGGCGACGCATGTCATTAAGCAAAACTACATCGAGAAACAGGAAAGATGAGGTGAATGAAATGCTCGATTTAACAAAATTCACGACCGAACAGCGTAATCAAAGGTCAATGGACCTCGATACGATGACATCGCTGCAAATCGTCACGACGATGAACGATGAGGATCTTCGTGCCGTCCAGTCGGTCACGAAAGTGTTGCCCCAGGTTGCCACAGCAATCGACTGGGCTGCTGAGGCACTCGAGCGTGGCGGGCGCGTCTTTTACATGGGCGCAGGCACCAGCGGTCGTCTGGGCGTACTCGACGCTTCGGAGTGTCCGCCCACGTTTGGCGTGTCACCCGATCTGATTGTCGGGCTCATTGCCGGAGGCGAGACGGCGCTTATCAAGGCTGTCGAAGGTGCCGAAGACAGCGATGAGCTTGGCGCGAACGACCTGCGAGAGCGTGGACTCTCGGACAAGGATCTTGTCGTTGGCCTGGCGGCAAGCGGCCGTACTCCCTATGTGGTGGGCGGCCTTGCGTACGCCAAGGCAACTGGGTGCAAGACCATTGCAATTGCCTGCAACCAAGGGTCGAAGATCGGGGAGAGCGCAGATCTTGCCATTGAGCCCGTGCCCGGTCCCGAGGTGCTGACCGGCTCAACGAGGCTCAAGGCGGGAACGGTTCAAAAGCTCATTCTCAACATGATTTCGACCGGTGCCATGGTCAAGATCGGCAAGGTATACCAAAACCTGATGGTCGATGTGCAGCAGACGAACGAGAAGTTGGTGGTGCGCGGCCAGAACATCGTGATGGAGGCGACCGGCTGCACGCGCGAGCGCGCCGTTCAGGCGCTTGCAGATGCCGGCGGCCACGTAAAAACCGCTATTGTCTCGGTACTGTTGGACTGCGATGCCGAGCAGGCTATGGTAGCTCTTGAGCGGGCGCGAGGCCATGTCCGTGCTGCGGTGAGTGGCCATGAGAAGAGCAATGCCGACGCCCAATAGGTGCGCGGCGTGAGCTGATATGACATCCAGACGAGATACCCAATACAAGGAGGAGTTATGACGAACAAAGAGCTGGCTCAAAAGCTGCTGGACCTTTTGGGCGGTAAAGACAACGTGCTGGCAAACGCGGCGTGCATGACGCGCCTGCGCGTGACCGTCAAAGACGCGGGCAACGTCGACACGGAGGGCATTAAGGCACTCGACGGCGTGATGGGCCTGGTCGAGGACGACACGATGCAGATCGTGCTGGGTCCGGGCAAGGTGAATAAGGTGCTCGAGGAGTTCTCCAAGCTCACTGGCCTTGCGAAAGGCGTTGCCGATGAGAGCGTGGTTGACGCTGCGGCCACAAACAAGGCCGCGCAGAAGGCCAAGTACGAGTCTAAGCCGGTTCAGGCCTTCCTCAAGAAGATTTCCAATGTCTTCGTCGCCCTGCTTCCCGGCATCATTGCGGCTGGCCTCATCAACGGTATCTGCAACGTCATTAACGTTTCGACGGCAGGCGCGCTTGCAGGCGAGTGGTGGTACCAGGGCATTCGTTCCATGGGCTGGGCCTTGTTTGTCTATCTGCCCATCTTGGTGGGCTATAACGCGGCACGTGAGTTTGGTGGTTCCGCTGCGCTGGGCGGCATCGCCGGCATGATGTGCATCGCCAACAGTGCCATGCCCCTGCTTGCGCCTGGCGCGGCTGATCCTGCCACTGCCATTCTGCTGCCGCTCACCAATGCGCAGTACAACCCCGCAGCGGGCGGCATGATCGCGGCTCTCATCGCTGGCGCATTTTTTGCCTGGATGGAGCGTCAGATTCGCAAGATTATGCCCAACGCACTCGACACGTTCTTGTCCCCGCTGCTGGTGCTCATCATCGGCGCCTTTGCTCTGATGCTCGTCATCCAGCCGGTTGGCGCATGGCTGACGACTGCCATCTTTAGCGTTTTGACCTTTATCTTCGAGAAGCTGGGCGTCCTGGGCGGCTATATCCTGTCGGCAGGCTTCTTGCCGCTGGTGTCCGTCGGCCTGCATCAAGCGCTCACGCCGATCCACGCTATGCTCAACGATCCCGACGGCGCTACCAAGGGTATCAATTACCTGCTTCCCATCCTTATGATGGCTGGCGGCGGCCAGGTCGGTGCCGGTTTGGCGCTGTACTTTAAGACCAAGAACGCCAAGCTCAAGAAGTACGTCGCAGAGTCCATTCCCGTTGGAATCCTGGGTGTGGGCGAGCCTCTGATGTATGCTGTTACGCTGCCGCTCGTTCGTCCGTTTGTGACGGCCTGCCTGGGTGCCGGATTTGGCGGCGCGCTCGCGGCGCTGCTTCACATCGGCACGGTTTCTCAGGGCGTTTCCGGTCTGTTTGGCCTGCTGCTCGTTGTTCCTGGCCAGCAGCTCGGCTACGTTGCCGCTATGCTGCTTGCCTATGCCGCCGGCTTTGTCCTGACGTGGTTCTTTGGCGTCGACGAGCAGAAGATCAACGAGTTCTTTGGCGAGTAGTTTGATATCGCGAGCCGTGTTGCTCGGGGCTCGCGGTGCGCGGCAGATTTCTTGATGCTATGGTTGTGCCGGCGGGGCTAACTGCTCCGCCGGCCTTTTTTAAAGGAGCGTTGAAGCGTGAAAACGGGTATTTCGATTTATCTTTCCAGCCCTCTGCAGGATATTGAGCGGACGATTGAGCGTGGTGCCGCGGCGGGTGCGCGCTATGCGTTCACCTCGCTGCATATTCCCGAGGATGGGGGAGCGGCGTATGCAGATAAAGTCCGTCATGTGCTGTCGCTGCTTTCCGCCCGCGGCATTGCGCTCATTGCCGATGTGGGGCCTCGCACGTGCGATTTGCTCGGGCTTGAGCGCATTGAGGACCTGCGCGATCTGGGGTTGGAATACCTTCGTTTGGACTATGGCTTTAGCGCCCAGCGGGTCGCGGAGCTGTCCGGTGTATTTCGCATTGTGGTCAATGCATCGACGGTGAGTTCTGATGAAATCGCATCGTGGCGTGAGGCCGGTGCCGATGTGACTCGTTTTGCCGCCTGCCACAATTTTTACCCCAAGCCTTATACCGGTTTAGCTCTTGAAGATGTTGCTCGGACGAATCTTCGTCTTGCGGCGCTTGGATTCGAAATCATGGCTTTTGTGCCGGGTGATGCTAACGTTCGCGGGCCGGTTTTCGAGGGACTGCCGACGGTCGAGGCGCAGCGCGGTCGCGCGTCAAAGGTTGCTCTCAATATGCTTGAGCTTGCACATGGCGCCGATTGCGACATTGTGTTGGTCGGCGACCCCGATCTATCCGATGCGAGCTGGGCGCAGTTTGCTCAAGTTTCCGCCGGATACGTGGACCTGCAATGCGAGCTTGAGCCCGGTTATGCCTATGTGCGCGGGCAGATTCATCACGACCGGCCCGACTCGAGCGTCCTCATCTTTAGGTCTCAGGAGTCACGTACGACGCTTAAGCCGGATTCCGTGCCGACGGATTCCGGAGCCGGCCTGCCACGAAAGGCGGGGTCGATCGCTGTGAGCAATAGCGGATATGGGCGCTACGAAGGCGAGCTTGAGATTGCGCGGGTCGATCTTCCCGGTGACGAGCGCATGAACGTTGCGGGCCATATCACGCCCGAGGCAATGGAGCTGCTGCCGTTCATCAAACGCGGATTCGGGGTACGGTTCGTTTAGCGTGTGACCCGTGGGCTACAATTGGCCCATCATACGAAGGCGCCTCGTGTGGCGTGTGCCTGCGTTGGCCGATCTATATTCGGAGGATTTCCATGACCGTACTGTTTGTTGAATATCCCAAGTGCTCGACCTGTAAGAAGGCCAAGGCATGGCTGGACGAACATGGGGTTGAGTATATCGACCGCGATATCGTTTTGGACAATCCCACGGCTGATGAGCTTGCGACCTGGATTGCTCGTTCGGGGCTGCCGGTGCGGCGTTTCTTTAATTCGTCGGGCATGAAATATCGAGAGCTGGGCCTGAAGGCGCGTCTGGATGCGGGCATGACGGATCGGGAGTGCTACGAGCTGCTGGCGACCGACGGCATGCTGGTCAAGCGTCCGCTGCTGGTGGGCGACGACTTTGCGATTCCCGGCTTTAGGGAATCGGCTTGGGCCGAGGCGTTGCTGTAGCGGCTGCGGAAAGTGCGACCCGTTTTGAGTGCTCAGGGTGGGACGCACTTTCCGCCGGCGGGCCTGCCCCAGTCAGTCCGCCAGCCGCGCCCATTCGTGCGGATCGTAGACCTTTACGTGCTTGTTGGGCTTGCCGCTCCAGTACTCCTCGTCCATAAAGGGCAGATATGCCTGAACGCCGGGGCAGATAAAGGGAATCCGCTGCTGTTGCAGTCGCTCGCGCTGGCGCTGCTCCAGGTGCGCCTCGGATATGACGGTCGGCATGCCGGACAGCTCGACGAGACTTGCCTGGATTCGCTTAAGGTCGGGGAGTCCCGCGTGCCATGACATCCGCATGATCAAAAAGGATGCACGGCGGTATTTTGCCTGCACCACAGTAATGGCGGGGCGCAGAGTGGGATGGATTTTGTCCCGTTCGGGCCAAAGGTCGGCAGTGATCTCGAGGCCCAGGGTCTCCCATAGGTAATCAAGCTCTTCGTCCATGGCGCCTCGATATCTACGCGATCATTGATACTTCGATTGTGTTGCCTGGTGCTATCGTTTTCGCGGTAGAATCTGCCAACGGTTGACGGCTACCGCTCGCGGCGTTTTGCCCTTCGTGTACAGCGGTCGGCTTCACAGGTCCTTCACGGGTTGGACTTAATTAGGCCAATTTGACTGAATTTCAAAAAAGTCAAAATTGGGGCTTGCGTCACGGCGAGACTTCCCGTATATTTCTTTCTTGCGCAAAGGCACAGCCGAGCGCAGCGATGCAGTCATTGGGATGTCGTCTAATGGCAGGACAGCGGATTCTGGTTCCGTCAATGGGGGTTCGACTCCCTCCATCCCAGCCATTGCATTTGCTACATATGGCCCGTTCGTCTAGCGGTTTAGGACGCCGCCCTCTCAAGGCGGAGATCACCAGTTCGAATCTGGTACGGGCTACCAAAATTGAACGCCCGGGCCTCGTAAGAGACCCGGGTTTTGTGTATTGACCGTATATACGGCGCCTGCCGTGTTTCGCTCAGATCGAGGAGTAGCCATGGATCTGCCCATCAGCTTGCAAGACATCACGTATGCCGAGAACTATCTGGCGCAGGGCGACCTGGCTACGGCGACGCCGCTGCTGGAGCGTCTGGTGGAGCTCGCCGAGGAGTATATTGATGCTGAGTGCAAGACGGAGGAGAAGCGTCAATACTTTAGCTTCGATAGCAAGTTTGAGCGCTTGGCCTATCGCCGCGTGGAGAAGGATCCGCGCGAGCTCGTGCAGGTCGAGGTGCCGTTTGACCGCCTGTACTCTGACATGGCGTTTGCCTACATTCGCCAGCAGGATTATGTAAGCGCTCGTAATGCCCTGATGCAGGCTGTGCGTTGGGACCCCATGAACTGCAACTATCGCTTGGATTTGGCCGAGCTGTTCCGTGCACTCGAGGACAAGCAGGAATGGGCATCGCTCTCGTTCTCGGTGCTGGAGCGTGCAAGCGATGGCAAGTGCGCCGCCCGCGCTTACGCCAATCTAGGTCAGTACTTCTTGGAGCCCGAGACCGAGAACGTTTCGGCTGCCGTGGGCTGCGCGCGTCTGGCGCTGCGCCTGGCGCCCAACGATGCGCATACGACGCGCCTGCTCAACAAGATCCATACCACCTATCCGGATGCCGCTGATGAGAGCGACGACCACGTGATGGGTGAATTGGCCCTGCAAGGCGTGCCGACCTCGCCTTCGGCCGAGATTGCCATCTGCCTGATTATGTGCGCGACCGATGCTGCAAGCGACGGCGACAAGCAGGAGGCGACGCGCCTGACGGTACGTGCTCGCGACTTGGTGGGCGAGGAGGCCTGCGCGGCGATTATCAAACTGGTGCGCGAGAGCGATGCCGAGCTCAATGCCGAGCGCAAGGCAAAGCGCGAGACTGCGGGCTCAAACGCCGATGGCGCCAAGGAGGCCGGCGATGCCCAGTAAGCGCGAGCGCAAACTCATTTCCAAGAATCGCTCGGCACATCACGAGTACTTTATCGATGAGACGTTTGAGTGCGGTATTGAGCTGAGCGGCACCGAGGTCAAGTCGATTCGCGAGCGCGCCTGTCAGATCACTGACACTTTTGCGCTGATTCGTGGCGGCGAGTGCTGGCTCGTCGGACTGCATATCCACCCTTATAGCCATGGTGGCGTGTGGAATCGCGATCCCGACCGTCGGCGTCGTCTGCTGCTGCACCGCAAGGAGATCGACTTTCTTGACGGCAAACTTCGCAACCGTGGTTATGCGCTGGTTCCGTTGGAGCTCTACTTTAATACCGACGGCCGCGTAAAGCTGCTGCTGGGTCTGGGTCGCGGCAAGAAGCTCTACGACAAGCGCGAGGACATGGCCAAGCGTGATGTCCAACGCGAGATCGACCGCGCCCTTAAGGAACGCAACCGCTAGGCACTCTGTATAAGTTGCGGTGGAATACGGACTGTTTTGCCTGTTTGAGGGGCTATTCAGTCCCTATTTCACCGCAACTGCGGGCGTCTCATCTTTCTTACTGTTCTGACACATATGTCTCAAAGGCGGCGTCCGTTATGGGTGCCGCCTTTTTTGTGGGTACATACATTCATGAGGTTCCAACCCGAGCTAGGGGAGTGATCGTTATGGACAAAACTGCGTTCTTTACCATGCCGAGCGGTCTGTACGTGGTGAGCGCTGCGGCAGACGGGCTGCGTGCCGGCTGCGTCATCAACACTGCGGTGCAGGTGACGTCCATGCCGCCGCGTATTTCGGTTGCCGTGAACAAGGACAATGTCACCTCGGGCGTCATCGCATCGGCCAAAGCGTTCGCGCTGACCGTGATCGATCAGACGGCCGACATGCTCTACATCGGTAACTTTGGGTTCCGCACCAGCAGCGATTATGACAAGTTTGCCAAATACGAGACCCGCGAGACGGCTCTGGGCATGCCCTATGTGCCCGAGCACGCGGCGGCCCTGTTTAGCTGCCGTTTGATCGACACTGTGGATGTGGGCACGCATCTGCTGTTTATTGGCGAGGTCGAGGATGCCGAGCGCCTGAGCGACGAGACGCCGCTGACGTACGACTACTATCACAAGGTGCTAAAGGGCAAGACGCCGCCCAAAGCCTCGTCGTATCAAGGCTAGAAATGTTCTAAAAATACTTGCATTATGTTATTGAGAATATATACTAATAAGTAAGTACACCAGCAGTCACGTTCGAGAGGAGAACATCATGGCTGAGGAGAAGAAGACGTATAAGTTTGTGTGCACCGTTTGCGGTTACGAGGTTGAGGTCGACACGCCCGAGCTGCCCGAGGACTACGTGTGCCCGGTCTGCGGCGTCGGCCCCGATGAGTTTGAGCTTGTCGAGGAGTAGCTCGTAGACACACGACTTGCAACAACATATAGCTCTGTCCAAGGGTCCCGGTCGAATTCTCGGCCGGGACCCTTTTGATTTATCTGACGGTTTAAAACGGTCTCACGTGTTACAGATTAAGACGTTATATCTGGACAGCCACGCCATCCCAATTACATTCCCGTTAGCAGCACGATGTCGAGAATCGTCACGATGGCACCGATCCCTACGAGCAGCGCGTTGAGCGGGCGCGAGTTGACGTATTTGCCCATGACACGGCGTGAGCTGGTGAGCCGTATGAGCACAAAGACCGTAATCGGCAACTGAAGCGACAGCAGCGCCTGACTCCAGATGAGACCCTCAAAAGGATTTGGGACGACCAAGCACGCCGCCACTGCGCCGACGAAACAAGCCGCCACCCCGATCGAGGAATGTCGGTCGTGGATGTCGTATTCCTCGTCGAACATGCCTGCGGTGATGGTGCCCGCCGCCATGCCCGCCGTCACACTACTCGATATACCCGCAAACAGCAGTGCCACCGCAAAGATGGCCGAGCTTGCCGGGCCCAGAATGGGGGAGAGCGTGGCCGCTGCGACGGCGAGGTCGTCTACGACAATGCCGTGCGCAAAGAAGGTCGTTGCGGCCAGGATGACCATGGCCGAGTTGATCGCCCAGCCCACGCCCATCGAAAAGAGCGTGTCGAAGAGCTCGTAGCGCAGACGTTCCTCGATAACCTGCTTGCCTTGGCCTTCGAAGTGCATGGATTGGATGACCTCGGAGTGCAGGAAGAGGTTGTGGGGCATAACGACCGCGCCTAGGACACTTACGATAATCGCGGCCGAGCCGGTGGGCATACTGGGTGTGATCCAGCTTGCGGCGGCCATCGGCCAGTCGACCTTGACTAGCGTGAGCTCGGCCAAAAACGAGAGTCCTACCACGCCTACGAAGGCGATGATCCATCGCTCGGCACGCTTGTAGGAGTTCGTCATGAGCATCGCCATCGATACTGTCGCCACGATGACGCAGCCCGCGCGCACGGGCAGCCCAAAGAGCATTTGAAGGGCAATCGCGCCACCCAGGACTTCGGCCATGGCGGTGGCGATGGTCGCGAGATAGGCGCTGGCGAGTACTGCGCGTCCCACGATGCGGGGGAGGTAGCGTGTCGTGGCCTCGGCAAGACAGGTGCCCGTGGCGATGCCCAAGTGCGCCGCGTTGTGCTGCAGCACGATGAGCATGATCGTGGACAGCGTGACGATCCACAGCAGCGCGTAGCCAAACTGCGAGCCGGCGGCCATGTTGGAGGCCCAGTTGCCCGGATCGATAAAGCCGACGGTCACGAGCAGCCCGGGGCCGATATGCCGCGCAATGTCTAGGCCTCCGTGACCGCCGGTGCGTCGGGAGCCAAAATGTTGTTTGAGATGGTTGAGCATGGTGCGCTCCTGTGTGCCGTTTGTTTGACGCCGCAAAGGATACCCGTTTTAGGCTTAAAGGTTAACCGAGACTAACAAAATTGTTGTATTTGAATAGGATGGGGAAAGGAGTTGCCGAAATGTCTTGATCTGTAACAACTAGGGATGGAAATTGGGTCTTACTGTTACAGATTGAGATGTTTGAAGCGGTGAGCTTACAGGTCGAACTTGGGGCCCTTGTTGCCGTCCTTGAGGTCGGCGGTGTCCACTCGTAGGGTGTGCGTTACGCGATTGTTTCGAAACGGGCGGGAAACACAACGGGCCGGCGATGCACCTAGTATGCCTAGTCAACTGACTGTCTAACACCTAGGGGAGGATCGCGATGCAGGCAGATTCCGCTCAGCAGCAGGGCCTTTATCGCCCCGAATTCGACCGCGATGCATGCGGCATCGGCGCGCTTGCCGATATCAACGGTGAGCGCCATCACCAGATTCTGGACGACGCGCTGTCCATTCTGGTCAACTTGGAGCACCGCGGCGGTACGGGACTCGAGAAGAACACCGGCGACGGCGCCGGCATCCTGTTCCAGGTTCCGCATCATTTTTTCCGCAAAGAGGCTCAAAAGTGCGGCCAGATTCTGCCGGCAGAGGGCGACTATGGCGTGGCCATGCTGTTCTTCCCGCAGGACGACAAGGGCGTAGAGGATGCCCGTCGCGTGTTTGAGGAGGGCTGCGCCGAGGCCGGCGTGCCGCTGCTCTTTTGGCGCGAGGTGCCGGTCGACCCGCACGACCTGGGCGAGACAGCCCGCGCCTGCATGCCCACCATCTTGCAGGCCTTCCTGGGCCGTCCGGACGACACGCCCGCCGGCGATGCCTTCGAGCGTCGTCTGTACGTGTGCCGCCGCACCATCGAGAAGAAGGCCGACGTCGAGTTTGCCCTGCGCGACAAGATCTTCTATGTGTGCTCCATGAGCTCGCGCACCATCGTGTACAAGGGTATGCTGGTCGCCACGCAGATGCGCCGCTTCTTCATCGATCTCAACGACGCCGCCGTCAAGACGGCCGTGGCGCTCGTCCACTCGCGCTACTCCACCAACACCACGCCCAGCTGGGAACGCGCGCACCCCAACCGTTTTATCATCCATAACGGCGAGATCAACACCCTCAAGGGCAACGTCAACTGGATCCGCGCCCGCGAGCCCAACCTGTACAGTCCCGTGCTGCAGCATGATCTTGAGCGCGTGATGCCCATCATCAACCGCGAGGGCTCCGATTCCGCGATTCTGGACAACGTGCTTGAGTTTTTGGTCATGAACGGTCGCCCGCTTACGCGTGCCGCGTCCATGCTGCTGCCTGAGCCGTGGGACCACAACGACAGCCTGAGTGAGGAGCGCCGCGCCTACGACGCTTACCAGTCCATGCTCATGGAGCCGTGGGATGGCCCGGCGGCCATCGCCTTTACCGACGGTCGCACGCTGGGTGCCGCCCTCGACCGTAACGGCCTGCGTCCCGCCCGCTACCATGTGACGCGCGACGGTCGCTTTATGCTGGCAAGCGAGGTGGGCACCATCGAGGTGAGCCCCGAGAACATCCTGACGAGCGGCTGCCTGGGACCGGGCCAGATGCTCGAGGTCGATTTTGCCCGCGGCCGCGTCATCTACAACGACGAGCTGCGCGCCCGTTACGCCAAGGAAAAGCCCTATCGCGACTGGATCGCCGAGGAGACGCTGACCGTCGACGCGCTCGACAAGCCCGTCGCGCCCACGCCCGCCGAGGATACCGAGGTGCCCGCCGCCGTGCGCATGGCCAAGCTCGGGTATCACTGGGATGATGTTGACGAAGTCGTGCGTCCCATGGCCCAGCAGGGCAAGGCACCGCTCGCCTCGATGGGTATCGATGCGCCGCTGGCCTGCCTGTCCAAGAAGACGCGCTCGTTCTTCGACTACTTCTATCAGCTGTTCGCCCAGGTCACGAACCCGCCGATCGATGCCCTGCGCGAGCATATGGTCACCTCGACCACGCTCTACCTGGGCAACCACGGCAACCTGCTCGAGGATTCCCGCACGGCCTGCCAGCTGGTGCGCTTGGAGCGTCCGCTGCTGAGCGAGGAGGAGTTCGAGCGTATCTGCGCCATCGACCGCGTGGGCTTTAAGACCCGCCGTTTCCGTGCCGTGTACCGCCGCGACGCCGGCGAGGGCGCGCTGCAGGCTGCGCTCAAGCAGCTTGCAGAGGATGTTGAGGCTGCGGTCCGCGACGGCGTGAACATCGTGGTGTTGAGCGATCGCGCCGCTGCGGGCGAAGTGCCCGTGCCGTCGCTGCTCGCCGTGGGCTGCGTGCACAACCACCTGATCCGCGCCGGCGTGCGTACCTTTGCCGACATCGTGGTGGAGTGCGGCGACGCCGTGTCTCCGCACGACTTTGCGGCACTGGTGGGCTACTCCGCGAGCGGCATCTATCCGTACAACGCACATGCGTGCATCCGCGATCTGGCGGCACGCGGCGACCTGGACGTGACGGCCGAGCAGGGCATCGCCAACTACAACAAGGCTGCGACCGCCGGCATCGTTTCCATCATGTCCAAGATGGGCATCTCCACGGTGCAGAGCTACCATTCGGCGCAGATCTTCGAGGCCGTGGGCTTCACTCCGGAGTTTGTCAACGCGTACTTCGCCGGCACGGTGAGCCGTGTGGGCGGTATGGGTGTCGAGGACGTCGAGCGCGAGCAGAATGAGCGCTACGACGCCGCGCTCGCTATCCTTAAGAGCCCGGCTCCCGATCAGCTGCCCACGCTGGGTCTGACCAAGTGGCGCCCGCTCGGCGGCGAGGATCACCTTATCGACCCGCAGACCGTCTATTTGCTGCAGACCGCCTGCCGCGAGGACAGCTACGATACCTTTAAGGAGTACAGCGCCCGCTTGCACCGCACGGGCCGTGCCGTGCGCCTGCGCGACTTGCTCGACTTTGATGCCAGCGGCCGCACTCCGGTGGCGCTCGACGAGGTGGAGCCCGCGCTCAACATCGTCCGCCGCTTTAACACCGGCGCCATGTCATACGGCTCCATCAGCAAAGAGGCACACGAGTGCATGGCCATCGCCATGAACCGCCTGCATGGACGCTCCAACTCGGGCGAGGGCGGCGAGGATCCGCGTCGCGAGACCCCGCTGGCCAACGGCGACTCCAAGAACTCCGCCATCAAGCAGGTGGCAAGCGCGCGCTTTGGCGTGACGAGCCGCTACCTGTGCAGCGCCTTCGAGATTCAGATCAAGATGGCCCAGGGCGCCAAGCCCGGCGAGGGCGGCCACCTGCCCGGCAAGAAGGTCTACCCCTGGATCGCCGAGGTCCGTCAGTCCACGCCCGGCATCGGTCTGATCTCGCCCCCGCCGCACCACGATATTTACTCTATCGAGGACCTGGCAGAGCTGATCTTCGACCTTAAGAACGCCAACCCCGGCGCACGCGTGTCGGTCAAGCTGGTCAGCGAGGCCGGCGTCGGCACCATCGCCACCGGTGTGGCCAAGGGTGCCGCCGACAAGATCTTGATCAGCGGCCACAATGGCGGCTCGGGTGCCGCTGCGCGCGACTCTATCTGGCACGCGGGTCTGCCGCTGGAGCTTGGCCTTGCCGAGGCCCAGCAGACGCTGCTGCAAAACGGCCTGCGCTCACGCGTGGTGCTCGAAGCCGACGGCAAGCTCATGGACGGCACCGATGTCGCCGTCGCCTGCCTGCTGGGTGCCGAGGAGTTTGGCTTTGCGACCATGCCGCTCATCTCCATGGGCTGCCTTATGCAGCGCGACTGCCAGCAGGATACCTGCCCGGCCGGCATCGCCACGCAAAACTGTCGCCTGCGTCGCGGCTTCCGCGGCAAGCCCGAGCACGTCGAGCACTTTATGCTCTTTGTTGCCGAGCAGCTGCGCGAGGTCATGGCGAGCCTGGGCTTCCGCACCGTCGACGAGATGGTCGGCCATCCCGAGTGCTTGCGCCAGATTGAGGTCCCGGGCAACCGCAAGGCCAACCTGCTCGATCTGTCGCCCGTGCTGGCGAGCGCGACCTGCGAGTTCGGTGCCCACATCCCGGGTGCCGACGGTCGTCACTTCCTGCCGCAGATGGCTGCGGACAGCGAGCTCGAAAAGACGCTCGACTCCACGTTGTTTGTGCCCTATACGGCCGATGCCCGTGCGCACCTGCGTCCGATTCGCTTCCGCGCCGATATCGCCAACGTCAACCGCTGCGTGGGCACCATCTTGGGCAACGCGGTGACCAAGGCGCATCCCGAGGGCCTGCCCGCCGGCTCCATCACCATCGATTGCGATGGTTCGGCCGGTCAGAGCTTTGGCGCCTTCCTGCCGCGCGGCATTACGCTCAACGTGTGCGGCGACGCCAACGACTACTTTGGCAAGGGCCTTTCGGGCGGCGAGGTGTCGGTGCGCCCCAACCCGCATGCGACCTACAAGTTCGACGAGAACATCATCGTGGGCAACGTTGCGTTCTTTGGCGCTACGAGTGGCCGCGGCTTCATTAACGGCCTGGCCGGCCAGCGCTTTGGCGTACGCAACTCCGGTGCCACGGTGGTGGTCGAGGGCTGCGGCAACCATGGCTGCGAGTACATGACGGGAGGTCTGGCGCTCATCCTGGGCGAGGTCGGGCAGAACTTCGCCGCCGGCATGACGGGCGGCGTGGCTTACGTCTTTGACCAGTACGGCACGCTCGATGCCCGTGTGAACCACGAGAGCGTTGAGCTTAAAGCCCCGACGGCCGGTGAGCTGGCGCAGATTCGTGCGCTCGTCCAGGAGCACGTGGACGCGACGCAGAGCCCGCGCGGCATTAAGTTGCTCTACAGCTTTGAGACGATGAGCAAGCACTTTGTGAAGGTCATTCCGACCGAGTACGAGCGCGTGCTGGCGATTGTCGCCGCCGCCGAGGCCGTCGGCAAGACGCATGAGCAGGCCGAGGAGCTGGCGTTTGACATTGTGACCGGTCGCGCCGACGCCGCCGATGTCGCTCGCTTTGATGTGGCGGGTGGTGTCGCTGGCGCTGTGCCCGCCGCCGCTAGCTCTGTTGCTTCGACCAAGAAGGAGGCGTAAGTGCCATGGGTAAGCCCGGTGCTTTTCTTGATATCGATCGCGTGACCCACGAGCTGCGCCCCGTGGAGGAGCGCAGCCGCGATTTCGATCCGCTGTACGTGGAGCTCGACGACGATGCGCGCCGTGCCCAGGCGAGCCGCTGCATGATGTGCGGTGTGGCGTTTTGTCAGATGGGCGCGAGCTTTGGCAAGGCACGTCCGAGCGGCTGTCCGCTGCACAACCTGATTCCCGAGTGGAACGAGCTGGTGTACCGCGGCCGTTGGGACGAGGCTGCCGAGCGCCTGTCACTCACCTCGCCCATGCCCGAGTTCACGAGTCGCGTGTGCCCGGCGCTGTGCGAGGCCGCATGCAACCTGGGCTCGGTCGATGGCCAGCCCACGACGATTCATGACAACGAGCGCGCGATCAGCGACCATGAGTGGGCCAACGGCGGTCCGCACCGCTTTGAGCCGGCAGGGGAGGGTGCACCCACGGTTGCCGTGGTGGGTTCCGGTCCCGCTGGTCTGGTGGCAGCATGGGAGCTTGCGCGTCGTGGCGCCCGCGTGACGGTGTTTGAGCGCGACGACCGCCCGGGCGGTCTGCTCATGTACGGCATTCCCAACATGAAGCTCGAGAAGTCCGTGGTCGAGCGTCGCGTGGCGCTCATGCGCGAGCTGGGCATTGTGTTCGAGCTGAGTGCCGACGTGAGCGATTCCAAGGTTACCGCCAAGCTCGACGACTTTGACGCCGTCGTGGTGGCTGCCGGCGCCCGTGCTCCGCGTGGGCTTTCGGCTGCGAACATTGATGCCCCGGGCGTGGTGTATGCCGTGGACTACCTGGCGGCTTCGATCGTCTCGGTGCTCGATGGCGGCGAGCCCGCGGTGAACGCGCGCGGCCTGGACGTTGTGGTCATTGGCGGCGGCGATACCGGTAACGACTGCGTGGGCACCGCGGTACGTCAGGGTGCGCGCAGCGTGCGCCAGTTTGAGTTCTTGCCGGCGGCGCCTGATGCGCGCGCGGCGAGCAACCCCTGGCCGCAGTGGCCCAACGTGAAGAAGACCGATTATGGCCAGCAGGAGGCCATCGCTGCCATGGGCGGCGAGATGCGCGCTTGGGGTGTGGATACGCTCGAGGTACTGTTGGACAAGAAGGGCGCGGCCGCGGGCCTGCGTGTGGTCGATCTGGATTGGTCGGCTGGCAAGCCCGAGCGCATCGCGGGCTCCGAGCACGAGGTGCCGGCCCAGCTGGTGCTCATCGCCTGCGGCTTTACGGGTCCCGAGCATGGCGTGTTCGACGCCGTTGGCGTGCCTGTTGCCACCGCTGGTCGTCCGCTGCCGGTGATGGCTGCCGAGGGCTCGCACCTTGCGGCCCGTGTCGACGGCGTCGCCGCGGGCGCCACACCGGTATACGTGGCCGGCGATGCTCGCAATGGCAGTTCGCTCGTGGTAAGCGCCATGGCCGACGCCCTGGCCTGCGCTGCCGAAGTCGCCGAGGCGCTGGAGCTGTAAAGTAGTCATTTAAGAACGTCCCCAATGACTAGTCATTTTTTGTCTAGTCGTTGGGGACACTCTTTGCGAGCGATTTGCTCGTTTGTCGACGTACGGGTGTTTATTTGTCGACTTCTTGGGCTGTGGTCACCTGTTGTTTCTGTGGTGGCTGTGGGTATCTGGCTCAAAAGGGCGGGTTGGCCGTCTATGTTTACCTGCGGTTTTGTTGCGGTGCGCATTTTCGGTCAAGCTTTTCGTCAAGTGTTTGGTCAGCATCTGGTTTGCAGCCGGAGGCCTATTTTGCCCGCGCTGGTCGTGGCCGACCACCCTCCTCGTAAGCTCAAATTGAGGTCTATCAGTTTGAGGAGGATGCCATGACTGACCACGCTTTAGACCGAGCGCAGCTAGCCGAAGCCGTCGGCAACGATATTGCCGACATAGTCCATTTTTGGATGCTGCGGAAGTTCCAGTTTTTGGAGCCGGCGCGCGAACAGTTCGAGATCATTGTCGACCCGTGGCTCAGCTATTGCACCGAGCCTTCGCAAAACGAAATCATGGCCTACAACATGGCGTTTACCGATTGGCTGCTCTTCGAGCGCTCCTATCGCCATGGCAAGACGCTGCTCGAGCTGTATGTTGACGAGCCGCCGGCATCGCTTTCGCCTGCCTCGCTCAAGCGGCTCGAGCAGGTACGCGACACGCAGTATTTCTCGCGCTTTGGCATTTTGGACAAGGATCCTGCGAACGGCATAGTTGCGCTGAAGGATACGCGCACCGACCGTCGCTTTGATGTCTACGACCCGCATATCGTGCAAAAGGAGCATTGGAGCGACGGCGCGATTGCGGTGCGCCTCGCTTGCGTCGACGATGTCTGGCTGACGGCGGGACAGCTCTATCTGTACGACATCGCGCGCCTGAGTGACACGGCAGTCGATGGGCCGGGTGCGGTGCATCCGGAGGACCTGCAGGATGGCTTTGACACCTCGTGCATCAGCTTCTTTTTGCGCCTGGTCCGCGACATCATGGGCGCCCAGGGGCGCTACGTAAAGTCCCTCAACATCTACGAACAAGAATGGGAGTAGGGGATGTGACTGGTGTCGCCCTACAGCCCTGACTTTGTCTCAATCTGTAACGTTTAGCGGCTGTTTGAGCCCGTAACTGTTACAGATTGAGACGGAAGGTTGGCGGCTGTCGAAAGATCTTGTTCTGTAACAACTAGAGGCTCAAAGACTGTCTTCCTGTTACAGATCAAGACATTTGTCAGCGGAGGCAACGGTGACGATGGTCCATTTGTCTGACGTGGTGGTGACGAAAGTGTCTAATACCGTTCTCAAACACAAACATGCGACTCGCAACACGTTGGCGCGGAATAGAATGCTCGCGCGGCTCACGGAGACGGCCAAGCAAGGTGCGCTGCTCGCAACGCATGACAATACCGAGCTCATGTGGCTGCGACGCCATGTTGGAACCGACGATATCGCGGAGCCCGAATCGCACCTATTCTGTTTTCAGCATGAATGGGATGCATTGACGCCGCCGGAGCGAGCGCTGAGGACTATCAAGGGGCTTGCCGAGTTTCACCCCGATTGGGCGTTTTGGGGATATGACGCCGCGCTGATATGGGATCTGGAGGTGCCGAATGATCTACTCGGGCCGCGTTACTTGGTCAAGACGGGTTGTTCGGTGGCGTTGAGTACGGGATATAGGCTGTTGCGTCCGCAGATGGCGGGCGCGCTCGAGCGTGTTGATGGCGTGCGGGTGACGTCGTTTTGGCGCACGGTGGAGGATTGCTTACTGCGTGCGCCGTTCTCCTACGGGTTGGCGATTGCCGATTCTGCACTGCGGGCGAAAGGCGTATCACGTTGGGATTTGTGCGAGCGCCTCCGCGCCGATTGCGAGGGCAGGCGAGGGTATCGCAGGGCACAGGTGATTGCGTCGTATGCGGACGGGCTGTCCGAAAACGGCGGCGAGTCTCGGTTCCGAGCGTTCTTTATTGCGTACGGCTTTCCAGTTCCGGAGCTGCAGGTGGAGTTTCGCGACCCGCTCGATTCGAGCCAGGTGTTTCGCGTCGACTATTTTTGGCGGCTCGAGAACGGGACGTGTGTCATCGGCGAGCTCGACGGGAAGGGAAAGTATACCCTGCAGGATGGTGGGGATCGGGGGTCGGTCGACCCATTCGTGGCAGAACGTCAGCGAGAGTCTCATCTGACGATGCTCGGGCACAAGGTGCTTCGGTTTACGTTTGATGAACTCAAGAACCCGGGGAAGCTGGCTGAAAAGATGAGACTGGCGGGAATTCAACAGCGGGCCGATCTGGCTGAGGAATGGAGACGCCAGTGGTATGGGCGCTGAGAGGTTTTGTCTCGATCTGTAACGTTTAGAAGTTGTTTGAGTTCGTAATTGTTACAGATCGAGACAAACCGGTGAAACGTCGACCGAATGTCTTGATCTGTAACATCAAGGGGCCCAATAACCCTGTACCTGTTACAGATCGAGACATTCCCCTGATGTTGCTGGGGTGGGGCTGCAACGTATTCCGTCCCCCCACATCCCCTCTTCCCTCCGTTAACCGATATGTCCGCAGCAATCCTGCCGCGCTGGATAATAATGGACAGATGTTCAAGTTTTCTGAGGGGGAGGAGCTCGATATGGCGTCTGCCGATCGTTCCACGTTGTTTATCAATGCGACCGTCCTGGATGGCTCGAAACATATGGAGCCGCAGCCCGATATGGCCGTGGCCGTTGAGCGCGGTGTCATCACGTGGATGGGGCCGAGTGCTGTGGCGCAGGCGCCTGCGGGTGCCGAGGTTATCGACCTGGCAGGTGCGTATCTCATGCCAGGCCTCATCAATATGCATGTGCATCTGTGCGGTTCGGGCAAGCCGGTTTCGGCGGGCGATGCGGGCGCGCTGATGAAGAAGCTCGATAATCCCGTGGGGCGCGCCATCGTGCGCCATATTCTTAAGGGCAGCGCCCAACAACAACTGGCAAGTGGCGTGACCACGGTGCGCGGCGCGGGCGACCCGCTGTTTGCCGATCTTGCCGTGCGCGATGCTATCGATGCCGGCAAGTATCAAGGTCCTCGCCTGGTGGCGCCGGGAACGGGCGTCACGGTTCCGGGCGGCCATGGTGCGGGCTTGTTCGCCCAGGTGGCAAACAGTCCCGCCGAGGCAGCCGAACAGGTGCGCGACCTGTATGCGCGCGGTGCCGACGTCATTAAGCTGTTCGTAACGGGCGGCGTGTTCGACGCCACCGAGGTGGGCGAGCCGGGCGTGCTGCGCATGCCGGTCGAGGTTGCCGCGGCGGCGTGCAAGGCTGCGCACGAGGTGAGCCTGCCGGTTATGGCCCATGTCGAGAGTACCGAGGGCGTGAAGGCCGCGCTTGAGGCCGGCGTTGACACGATTGAGCACGGCGCTCCGTTGACGCCCGAGATTCTGGAGCTGTACCGTGGCGCCGCGGGCACGCAACTCGAGGGGCGTGCGCCCAGTGTTACCTGCACTATCAGCCCGGCGCTGCCGTTTGTATTGCTCGACCCGAAAAAGACCCATTCGACCGATACGCAAAAGAAGAACGGCGATATCGTGTGCTCGGGTATTATCGAGAGCGCTCGTGCTGCACTGGAAGCTGGCGTTAAGGTGGGTCTGGGCACGGACTCGAGCTGCCCGTTCGTGACGCAGTACGACATGTGGCGTGAGGTGGCCTATTTTGCCAAGTATGTCGGCGTGAGCAACGCCTTCGCACTGCATACGGCTACGCAAGTCAACGCCGAGCTGCTGGGGCTGGGCGGCGAGACCGGCACAATCGAGTGCGGCAAGGCCGCCGATATCCTGGTGACGCGCGAGAACCCGCTCGATGACCTGTGCGCTCTGCGTGAGTCGATGCACGTGATGTGTCGCGGCGATCTGGTACGCAAGCTCAAGGTGAAGCGCATTCCCGAGGTTGATAACGAGCTCGACGCGATTATGGCCATGCCGGCCGAGGCGTTGGCCGAGGAGCTCGCCCGCGACGGCGTGGCGTAGATGTGACAAAGGGACAGCTCCGTTGCCGCATACAAAAAGCCGAGGTCTCAACACGAGGCCTCGGCTTTTTTATCGAACAAATACTTAAGATTTGGGACAAACAAACCTGATTAATTTGTCCCGCGTGCGGGCGCTAGGAGCGGGTTTCCATCTTGGCGTGGCACTTGGGGCAGGTGACGCGGATCTTGCCCTTGCCCTTGGGGACGGAGAGCATCTGGCCGCAGTTGGGGCACTTGAGGTATGCCGTGGTCTTGCGCCCCTTCCACATCTTCTTGGCCGTGCGCTTGGCACGCTCAAAGTCTTCCTTACTGGTGCCGGCTGCGCGTGAGGTGCTGGCCGCTGCAGCTCCGCCGCCCAAGCTAGCTACAAACTTGCCCAAGCCGGGTACGTTTGCAGTCGCGGCGACAAAGGCCTCGTTCTCCTTGCGACGTGCGTCGATATTTTTGGACAGGCCGCGCAGCACGCCAATCACGATGACGGCGATGGCAATCCAGCTGAGCCACTGGATGCGGGCTATCGATCCGATCATCGCGATGACGATGCCGGCAAAACCCATCACGATGGTGAGCTCGTCGGCGCCATTGCGACCCTTCATAAAGTCATTCATGCAAATTGCCTTTCGTTCGATATGCTGCACGCCTTTATACCCGATTTAGAGCAAGGGGGACAGGTTAATCTGCACCAATGTGGTGCAAACATACCTGTCCCCGGAACACCAAGACGGTGCAAAGAAGTCTGTCCCTAATGCCCCAGTTACTTGGAGAGCTTGTCGACGACGCGTTCGATCTCGGCGAGCTTGGCAGCTTTGAGGTCTTCGTCGCCCGATTCGATTGCCGAAGTCACGCAGCCCTCGATATGCGCTTTGAGCACGTCGGCATTAATGCGCGCGAGGAGCGCCTGTGTGGCCATGAGCTGCGTGGAAATATCGACGCAGTAACGGTCCTCCTCGACCATCCGCAAGATGCCGTCGATCTGGCCGCGTGCCGTCTTGAGCATGCGGGTCACCGATTTATGGTCTGCCATCATGGCGGGTCCTCGTTTCTGGTCAATCCTTCAAATGCCTCACCCTCAGTTGCGGTGAAATAGTTCCTGATTGAAGGCTTAAAGCGCTAAAACAGGAACTATTTCACCGCAACTTCTGAGGGGCTGGTTGGGCGGCGGTGTCTGTTGGTGCCGCAGCTGCTACGCGGCGGTCACGGACAGGGCGTGGAACTTCTCGCCCGCTCCCTCGACGGCGGCGGCGAGCTGCTCGGCGGTCACGGTGTCGGCGCACTTCACCTGGACGGTCTGGGTCTCGTGGTCGGCATCGGCGTCGGTCACGCCAGCAACGTTGAGCAGTGCCGTCTCGACAGTAGCGTCGCAGTGGCCGCACATGAGGCCGGAAGTCTTGATTGTGTAACGCATGGGTGTACTCCTTATCGATTGAGAATATCTGACAGTTTAGTCGTGAACAGCGTCATCTTAAAGGTGTGCTGAGGTGCCCGAGATTGCCCCGAAAGAGGAGCGAAGCGTGCTTGGGTACGCGAGCGACGGTTTGAGGGGCAAGGTCGGGTGCTTCAGCGCGCCGTCTTGGGCTTAAAGGATTTTAAGCGCAGCGCATTGCTTACGACGCACACGCTCGACAGGCTCATGGCCGCAGCGCCAAACATCGGCGAGAGCTGCCAACCGGTGAGGGGGAAGAACACACCCGCGGCGAGCGGAATGCCGATGCCGTTGTAGAACAGCGCCCAGAACAGGTCCTGCTTGATGTTGCGGATCGTGGCGCGCGAAAGCTCGATGGCGCGGGCGACGTCCATGAGGTCGCTGCGCATGAGTACCACGTCGGCGCCCTCCTTGGCGATGTCGGCGCCGGTGCCGATCGCAAGGCCCACGTCGGCGCGCGCCAAGGCGGGGGAGTCGTTGATGCCGTCGCCCACCATGGCGACCTTGCCGCCCGCGTCCTGCAGCTCGCGCACATGGCGCTCCTTGTCGGCGGGGAGGACGTCGGCGATGACCTGCTCGCTACTCAGTCTCACGCGGCGGGCGATCGCTTCGGCGGTGACGCGGTTGTCGCCGGTGAGCATGCGCACGTCGACGCCGAGCTTGCGGAGCGCGGCGATGGCCTCGGCGCTCGTCTCCTTGACCTCGTCAGCCACGGCAATGGTGCCGGCAAGCTCGCCGTTCTTGGCAAAGAACAGCGGCGTCTTGCCTTCGGCGGCAAATTGCTCGGCAAGACCCGCGGGCACGGTAACGCCCAACTCGTTCATCAGGCGCACGTTGCCGGCGGCAATGGCGTTTTGCCCTTCGCGCGCCGTAACGCCTCGCCCGGGCACGGCAGTAAAGTCCTCGACCATGCGCGCGACGATCCCGCGTGTCTCGCACTCGGCCATAATCGCCTCGGCCAGCGGGTGCTCGCTCGAGCGCTCCAGCGCGGCGGCCAGCTTGAGCAGCGCTTTTTCGCTCATGGCGGGCGAGCCGTCGGCGCGCGTGGCTACTACGATATCGGTCACAGCAGGCTTGCCGCGGGTGACCGTGCCCGTCTTATCGAGCACCACGGTACCTACGCTGCGCAGGTTCTCCAGCGCCTCGGCGCTCTTGAACAGAATGCCCATCTCGGCGCCCTTGCCGGTGCCGACCATAATGGCGACGGGCGTGGCCAGGCCCAGCGCGCACGGGCAGCTGATCACCAGCACGGCCACGGCGGAGGTGAGCGCCTCGTTTATGCTGCCGGTCAGTGCCATCCACGCCGCAAAGGTCACGGCCGAGATCACGAACACCACGGGCACGAACACGCCGGCGACCTTGTCGGCCAGTCGAGCAATGGGTGCCTTGGTGGCATTGGCGTCCTCAACGAGCTGGATAATCTTGGAGAGCGACGTGTCAGCGCCCACACGCGTAGCGCGGAAGGTAAACGATCCGGTGCGGTTGACGGTGGCGGCGTTGACGGTGGCGCCGGCGGTCTTCTCCACGGGGATGGACTCGCCGGTCAGTGCACTTTCGTCCACGGCCGAAGCGCCCTCGAGTACCACGCCGTCGACAGGGATGGACTCGCCGGGGCGCACACGCAGCACCTGGCCGGGCAGAATGGCATCGACATCGACGGTGGTTTCGGTGCCGTCATCGGCAACGACGGTCGCGGTCTTGGGCGCCAGATCGATGAGCGCCTCGATGGCGCCGCCGGTTTTGGACTTACTGCGCGTCTCGAGGTATTTGCCCACGGTGACGAGCGACAGGATGGTGCCGGCGCTCTCAAAATACAGGTTGTCCATGCTCGTCATCATGGCCTTGTGCACCTGACCTGTGGCCAGCTGGTCGGCCATGATAAACATGGCATAGAGCGACCAGGCGATCGACGCGGTGGCGCCGACGGCGATGAGAGCGTCCATGGTGGGCGCGCCGTGCACGAGTGATTTGAAGCCGTTGATAAAGTACGCGTCGTTGACATAGACGATGGGGATGAGCAGGACAAGCTCGGTGAGGGCGAGCGTCATGCTGTGGATGTGGTCCGTGAAGATGCCGGGCAGCGGCCAGCCGAGCATGTGCCCCATGCCTATGTAGAACAGTGGGACAAGGAATACGATCGAGACGATGAGGCGGGTGCGCATGGCAGAGGCGGCGGCCTCCAACTTTTTGGTCGGCGATTCCATATGGGCGGAGCCAGACCTGGCTTGCGCGCTGCCGTTTGAGTTGACGGCATCGGTGCCCGTGCTGACGGGTGAGGCCGAATAACCCGCGCGGTCGACGGCGGAGCAGATATCGTCGGGGGAGACCTGCGCGGGGTCATAGTCGACCATCATGGAACCGGCGAGCAGGTTGACCGCGACGCTCTCGACGCCGTCGAGCTTGCTCACGGCACGGTCCACATGCGCCTGGCAGGCGGCGCATGTCATGCCGCCCACGTCGAACTTATCTTGAGCCATGGCTTCTCCTTTCTGTGACGTAGTGTCGGAAATGTTAACCATCCGATACTATACACCCATACCCCCTGGGGGTGTCCAGTACAGAAAGAAATATATGAGTTTTTATTACAGATGAAGGTGGTTGGTTGGCCGATGGGCCGTCTCAACCAATCATCTCAATCTGTAACATCTGAGGACCGTTTTGCCTGCTAGATGTTACAGATTGAGATGTTGTCTCGCAGGGTTGGGGTTTGTCTCGTTCTGTAACATCTAGACCTGTATCTGCCGAGCTAGTGTTACAGATCGAGACAATTGCCGGGGAGGGGTCCCGTCACGGCAAGACGCCCGCTCTCTAGATACAGAATCCGGGGATCACACAGGTTCGTTTGTTTGGCTTGTCCGCAGGCGTTGCGTACGTAAAGACGTCGCCGTCGTGTCCAACGCGATTCAAATAGAGCGTGCCTTCGGTCTCCGATGAGTCGGGGCTCACCGTGCGCTCCCACCAGCAGGTGTCCTTGCCCTTCCACTGGCGGACCATCGTCTCGTTCGTGGAATACGGGCTCACCTTGAGCTCGCGGAAGAGCTGATACTCCTTGCCCTCGCCGTTGTAGATGTCTGCCAGGTAGTGATAGTCCTTGGCAAACGAATCGGGCGGTTGCGTACCGCACAGCTCGACCATGGCGGGCAGCCAAAGGGTTGCGGGCAACTCGCTCAGACACGATGCACTGTTGGCGGCGCCAGCGTTATTCGAGATCTTTTTGACAGATTTGATGAGTGCACGCAACTCGTTGGGCAGCAGCTTAAGGCCGTCGCCGTTGAGCCATTCCCGCAGCTCGCAATCTGCCCAGCCGGCGCTCGGCGGTTCAGCCGCAGCGTTGCGCTCGGCAATACCCGCATCGAACATAAACGTCAGTCCGGCCTTGCCCGTCCCGTCCAGAAGTTCATCGTGGCGGATGCCCACAAGCTGCGCGCCAACCTGCAGCCCGTTGGTGAGCGTGACACGCTTGGTACACGGATAGGGGATACGCCCATCGACATCGAGCAGATGATAGCGCTTGGCAATCTCGCGTGCCTCACTACGGGTCTCGGCGGCCTTAATCTTGAGCGAAATCTCCTGCAGCTGATCCCAGGTGTAGTCGTCAAGTGAACCGCGGATGCCGTCCAGGTAGTCGGGGATGCCAAAGCCATGGGTCGCCGCCCCAACGACGCTGAGCCCCGCAACGGCTGCAACGACGCCACCGATAATAAACCGGCGGCGGGTCATGGCATCGTGCCGGGCCTGCTCCAGAATCTCTCGCGCGCGCTCGCCGGCGACGTCGACCTTAAGGTGCGTACCGGAGTCGATGTCGATTGCGGCGTCACTGCCCGCGCCCTCGCGGCCCTCGGATTCGGCGTCGGTGAGGTATGTCGAGAGCACCTCGAGCATCTGCTGCTCGGTAGGGCGATCGCACTGCTCGACTGAGAGACCCTTCATGATGATCTGGACGAGCGCCTCATCGCCCTCGCAGCGCGGCTCGAGCGGTGCCGGCTTGGTCTTGGTCTTTACGAGATAGAACGAGCCGGTTGCAGCGGCGTCCGTCGACTCAAAGTCAAACGGTTTGCGACCGCTGTAGAGCTGGTACAGAATGCTCGAAAGCGCGTAGACATCGATTGCCGGCGAACGGCGAAGGGCCGCGATGCCTTCGATATCCTGCGTGAGCATCTCGGGCGCGGCGTATGCGGGCGTGGCAAAACGCCAGATGTCGACGCGCCGGGTGATCGTGTCGTCGCCGAGAGCCATGGTCGCGGAGCCCATGTCGATGAGGCAGGGGTCAAAGGAGCAATCGGCAATCTGCTGCTCGAGCGTTCGGCTGGTGGTGCGGAACATGATATTGGCAGGCGACAGGTCGCGATGGACGACCGGATTCACGAGCCCCTGGGTCATCAAGAGCGCACGAAGCACGGCGTTTCCGACGGCGGCGACCATCTGGGTGGTCAGCCCGCCCGAGGCGTCGTGCGGAAGCAGGGGCAGCGCCTGCTTGAGCGAGATGCCCTCGACCCACTCCATGAGGATGAGCGGGTCATCCTCGCACGATCCGTAGCCATAGACGCGCGGAAATCCGCGCAGGTGCGAGACGGTACACAGATGACGGTACTCCTCGAACAGCGCAGCGGTGTTGGCCAGGTGCGCGGCCGATTGCTCGGCGGAGCGGTCGGGGGCTTGGCCGGAAAGGATAGCATTGTCCTTGAGTAGCTTGACGGCAAAGACCTCGCCGCTCGTGTTGGTCGCGCGCAGCACGTGCCCGATGTTGCCGTTGTTGCGGTGGGCCGTCTGGAGAATAAGCGTCATAAACCGACGTTTGGCGTCGTCCTCGGCGCTGGGGTCGACCGCCACGGCGGTATCGAACGTATCGAGACGGATGAGTTTGTCGCCATAGGCGCTATCGGTAGTATCCATGGCGTTCCTTTGTCTGGCATGGGTTGCCGCACGTATACGCGAGCAGTGCGGATATCGGTAAAGTACCATGATAGCCGCACTGCCCACGTATGCCGCTGAGCATTGTCGTTTACGACGCAGAAGGTAGAAGACGAAAGACGGACGGCGACCGTCTTCCGATCGCCGTCCGCGCTAGTCCACAATGACAAGGAATGTCGTGTAGAGACCCAGATGGAGCCTGTCGCTGTTTTCGATTTCCACTGGGGGATAGATCTTGCCGGGCTCGCGTTGGTCGCGCGGCGGCTCAATCACAATATCGCCGTCGCCTGCACCCGATTCGAGTACCGTGCCGTTGGTCGATCCAAGGCCCTGGGCGTACCAGTGCTCACCCTCAAGCCAAATGCGAAGATGCTCGCGCGATGCGTCGGCGCCCACATCGGTGATGCTGGGCGAGGTTTTGGGCAAAGAACCAATCACGGTGCCGCGCGGATCGCGTGTGAGGGGATGGATTTGCATGTCGGCGCAGTTGTCGGCATGGGTTCTGAGCAGACCTAGGTTGGGGGCGACGGTGCGCGGCTGCTCCAGACTGCTCATAAAGCCACGTCCGACGGTAGTTTCGGTGGTGCCAAAGTGCCCGCCCGTCTTGCTGTCGCAAAAGCGCTCGACGGTGGCCACGCCCTGAACGGGGTCGGCGAGCGCCCCCGTTGCCACAAAGAGCATAAGGTAAAGCGTGCTTTTCTCGCGCACGGCATTGCCGTCAAAGTTGTCGATACGATTGAGGGCATTTGCATATAGGCGGCTGTCCAGTTTGTAGCTGGCGAGAGCCGACATCATTTCGTTGGCGGCCGGACCGCGATAGTGCTCGGCGATTGCCCGATAGGCGGACTCGCCGCCGCCGAGCTTGCTGCAGATTGCCGAGGAAAGGTTGAGCGTGGTGACGGCAAAGTCGCTGTAGATGGAGGGCGCGCACTGGTCAGGCTTGCGATGGACGATGTAACGGGTGAGATACGAGCGGTTGGAAGAGCATTTCTCGAGCAGGGTACTGCCGAGATAAGAGTTTCCATTGATGAGCATTCGGGCGATCTCGAGATGTTTAAGACCGCCGAACGAGCGAATATCGTTATAGAGGACCGAGCAAGGCGTCTCTGCTGCCACGGATACCTCCTTTGATTGCTTCCTAGCCAATATGGCGATAGGAATTAATGGCCCCCGGTGGGCGACGTATTGAATGGCTGCGCAATATATAGCGTAACCAAAGCAACATTATAGGCCACATGTTCGAAATTGCAGGAAGGCCGAGAGATTTGGTTTGGACTGGACGGAAATCCCCCTCTGTCTTGATCTATAACAATTAGGACCGATTTTACTCGGTAATTGTTACAGATTGAGACGCTTGTGAACCGTGTCGACCGTTTGTCTCGATCTGTAACACGTAGAGGAAGATTCGCCCTGTAGATGTTACAGATTGAGACAATCAGCCGGGCCCACCTCGTCCGCCTCGTCATCTGTGGTTTACGTGGGGGCATGCGAAGCACGGGTATACTAACCGGCGGCGAATCTGCTCCATCGCTTAGAGCTGCTGCGTCTGGACGGCGCGTGATAGGGCTGCCAAAGCGATCGCCAGCGTGCTGAGCAACGTCCTCTCTGTGCGCACCTGTTTTTGTATGTATTAGCGCACTACCAAGCACGCCCGCGCGGCCGCATGCCGTGCCCATTGCGCGTGCAGATAAGGAACAACAACATATGCGTAATTCTGTATCCGACGTCACGGACGCCGAGATCCTGGACGAGACCCGTGAGGCCATGACCCAGGCTGCCTTCGATGCCGCCGATGAGGCAAATGCCGCCCAGGCCGTCGAGTCCGCTACCGATAGTCTGCCCGCCTTTGACGAGCTGGGACTTTCGGACGAGATGCTTCGTGCTATCGAGAACCTGGGCTACACGGCGCCGACGCCTGTCCAGGCTGGCTCGATCCCCGTGGTGCTCGAGGGCCGCGACTTGCTTGCCGCCGCCCAGACCGGCACCGGCAAGACGGCCGCCTTTTTGCTGCCGACTATGAACAATCTGGAGCACATCGCTCCTCCCAAACCCGTGCGCGAGCGTGGCGGCCGCAACCGCCGTCGCGGTGCTAAAAAGCCCGAGGGCAACGGCCGTGGCCCCGTGATGCTCGTCATCACCCCCACGCGCGAGCTTGCCCAGCAGATCGACGAGGTCGCAAGCAAAATCGCCGACGTCACGGGCCACGTTGCCGTGACCGTCGTGGGCGGCGTGAGCTACAAGCCGCAGACCGCGGCACTCAAGTACGGTTGCGATATCCTAGTTGCCACGCCGGGTCGTCTGGTCGACCTGATCGAGCAGGGCGCCTGCCACCTGGACGAGGTCAAGGTGCTGGTGCTGGATGAGGCCGACCGCATGCTCGACATGGGCTTTTTGCCCGCCGTCCGCCGCATTGTGCGCGAGACGCCGGCCGAGCGTCAGACGCTGCTGTTCTCGGCCACGCTCGACGAGGAGGCCGTGGGCGAGATCACCGACCTGGTGAGCGACCCGGCACGCGTGGAGATCGCGCCCGCCACGTCGACCGCCGACACCGTCGACCAGTTTGTATTCCCGGTGTCCATCGAGGCCAAGAACAATCTGCTGCCCGAGTTCCTCAAGAAGGAGGGCCCGGAGCGCACTATCGTCTTTATGCGCACCAAGCACCGCGCCGACAGCTGCTGCCGTCGTCTGGAGCGTAAGGGCATCAAGGCCGCCGCGATTCACGGCAACCGCAGCCAGGCCCAGCGCGAGCGCGCGCTTTCGGCCTTCCGCGACGGCACCGTCGACGTACTGGTGGCGACCGACGTGCTCGCCCGCGGTATCGACATTAGCGACGTGCGCTACGTCGTGAACTTTGACGTGCCGGCCGAGCCGACCGACTATATCCACCGCATTGGCCGTACGGGCCGCGCCGGCGAGCTGGGCTGGGCCATTACGTTTGTGACTGAGCAGGACGTGGACGAGTTCTACGAGATCGAGAAGCTCATGGACAAGACGGCCGATATTTACGAAGCCGGCGACCTGCACGTGGGCCCCAACCCGCCCGCCGTTGACCCCGAGCGCGATCCTGCCGCCTTTAAGGTGAAGAAGAAGACCAAGCGCGGCAAGTCCAAGAGCAAGAAGAAGCTTGAGCAGGCACGTCGCGACGGCAAGCGCAACGGCGATGACTACGGCGATGTGGCCGGTCGTTCCAACCGCGGTCGCGACGAGCGCCGCGGCGACGGCGAGCGTCCGAGCCGTCCCAAGCGCGGCGGCAAGACCCGCGTGCGCGAAGGCGTTCAGGCTCGCGTGGACGAGGCTGTTGAGAGCGTGGCCCGCGAGGTGGCTGCCGAGGAGCGCGGCGGTGCTGACGCCGTCAAGCAGGCCCCGCGTGGCAACCGTGCCGAGCGTCGTGCCAAGCAGTTCCAGGGCGAGGCGCATCGCCGCCGCCGCGAGGACGAGGATCGCGGTGGCCGTCGTCGTGTCGAGCGCGAGGACGAGGGCCGTGGCTCGCGTAGCGGCAAGCGTGGTGCGGGCGACCGTCGTCGTTCCGGTCGCGATGACGAGCGCGGTGGCCGTGATGAGCATCGCGGCGGCGAGAGCCGCGGTGAGCGAGGTGCCCGTGGCGGTGAGTCCCGTGGCGGCAAGCGCTTTGAAGAGCGCGGTAGCCGCGGCGGCGAGCGTCGCGAGGGTGCTCGCGGCAATGGCGGCCGCGGCGGCGCTGGTCGTTCTAACGAGTCGCGCGATCGTCGTGACCCGCGTGCCAGCCGCGATCGTCGCGATGATTGGCGCAACTACGACGATACCCGCGAAGAGCGTCGCGGCGGCTACCGTGGTGGTCGCGGCGGCAACCAGGCCGGTTCCCGTGGCGGCCGCGCCGGCGGTCGCGATAACCGCGGCAGCTATGGCAACAGCCGTGGCGGCAAGCGTGGTAGCAGCTCCCGTCGTCCCGGTGACGGCGGCGGCAAGCGCAAGTAACATACGCATCGCCCGCTAGCGTGAGACAAGCTAAGGGCCCGAGCAAACAACGCTCGGGCCCTTTTGTTTGCCGTGTCCATCGCTAATTCAAACGTGATGTTCTCGGGAATGCATCTGGGGGATGCCGAGGACCTATTTTTCGCCATGCAGCAATGGGTCCTATGGGGTGCGCCGTGCATTTTTTGGAGTATTCTGCAGTTCGAGTTGTCTGCATATGATTCGACGTCGCCAACGGTGGCCTTCGGATATCCCTAGCGAGCGTTCCGAGTCAGATTTCGCCGTTTTCCGGAGCAGGGGCGCGTCATTCTCGCCATGTCGGGACTTAAAATGATACGGCGCCCTACAGTTTTGCCCACCCGCGGCGGTGCTGGCGCGGTCACGTTGCAGAATACTCCGTTTTTTGCACGGGCCAGGATGGGGTACCTCAGGAGAACGCGGCGGTATCCAGTAAATATATGCAATCTGTACCGGGAATTATGCAAACCGAAAAGGCGGGCAGTATGGGTTGGTGTATCGGGCTGCCTAGCGCACCAAAACGGGGAGCTCCCCCCCATGCGCCGTATACTCTGTCTGAATGTGAAAGCGGCTTGACGCGTTGCCAGGCGTAGGGGAGGGTGTCTCGATGAGCGTATTCGAAATTGTGTTTAGTCCGACGGGTGGAACGCGGAAGGTGTCTGGCCTTGTGGCCGGGGCACTGGGCAAGAATACCGTTACCGTCGATCTTACCGATAGCGGGCTAGATTTCAGCGCTGTCTCGATGACTGAGGACGACGTGGCCGTAATCTCTGTGCCGGCGTATGCCGGTAGAATCCCGGCTGTGGTGGCTGACCGGTTGGGCATGGTGCGAGGCAACGGGGCTCGGGCAGTTTTGGTTTGTGTATACGGAAACCGCGCGTTTGAGGACACGCTCGTAGAGCTGGAGGACGTTGCGAAGCATGCGGGATTCCGGGTGATCGCGGCAGTTGCAGCCATTGCAGAACATTCCATCGCGCGACAGTTTGCTGCCGGTCGTCCGGATGCGCAGGATGCGGCGCAGCTCGCAGAGTTTGTGCAGCAAATTCAGCAAAAGCTGTTGGCTGAGGATGCGTCCGAGCCCTCTATCCCCGGCAATCGTCCTTATAAACAAGCTGGAGGTCACCGCATGGCACCCGAGGCAACAGAGGATTGCGTCTCCTGCGGTGCATGCGCCGCGGCGTGCCCCGTTTGTGCTATCGAAAAGGGCGACCCCAAGCGAACAGCTGGCGAGGCGTGCATCTCCTGCATGCGCTGCATCGCCGTATGTCCGCGAGGCGCTCGCAAGCTTGATCCCAACAAGTTATCCGCTGTTTCCCAGATGCTGAGCAAGGTCTGCGCCGTGCGGAAGGAATGCGAGCTCTTCATCTAGCGCATACGAAATTGGCGCAATGGAGCCAGGTTAATCTGCACCAACCTGGTGCAAACAAACTTGTCCCCAATGTGCCAGAGTGAGGAGTGTCCCCGAGTGCCGGCAGAAAAGGAACGTCCCTAAGTGCCGCTTAAATACCGTTTATCGGAGAAAAAATACCGTTCGCCGGTCATAATGATTGTTCCGGCTTTGGGCTTGTCTACAATAACCCTCGTAAAAGAAATGCGGAAGGTTACCGAGTCCCCTCGGACGTGGGCCTAACCAAAGTCTTTGATCGCGAGCGTCTCAATGGGCGCATTCGATTGATTTTGGTTGGGCTATATTTATGAAGGGACATGTCACCATGGGTTTCTTTTCTCGCCTAATGGGTGGCTCGGATAAACAGACGACTGCGGCTTCCGAGTTCGAAATCCTCGCTCCCGTTTCCGGCGAGCTTGTTCATCTAGAAAATACCAATGACCCCGCTTTTAGCAGCCGTGCAGTGGGCGATGGCGTTGCCGTGGTTCCCCAAGAGGGAACGGTGTGCGCTCCTGTTTCCGGCACCGTCGCGGCGCTGTTTCCGACTGAGCACGCACTGGGCATCATGTCCGACGACAGCTCTGCTCAGGTGATGCTGCACATCGGAATCGACACTGTTAAACTTGAGGGCAAGGGCTTCCATGCGCTTGTTGCCCAGGGTGATCACGTTGACGCGGGCCAGCCCCTCGTCGAGGTCGATTTCGACGTGGTCCGCGCCGCCGGCTTCGATCCCACGGTCTTCGTTATCGTGTGCGAGCGCTCGGAGAACTCGACTCTTCGTGAGCATGCTTCCGGCCCTGTTGCTGTTAAAGAGCCTGTCGTCTGGCTTTCCGAGTAAATTCTTGTGGTGGGTACCGTGGTTATCAAGCGAGTTTTTAACAACAACGTCGCAATGGTCACTTCGGACGATGGCTCCGAGCTCATCGTCATCGGTCGAGGCCTCTGCTTTGGCCGTCATGCCGGCGATGCCATCGACGAGGCGTCGATCGAAAAGACCTACGCGTTGCAGGAGGGAACTTCTCAGGATTCGCGTACGATTGACCGCTTGGCACATCTTTTGGAGTCCATCCCCACCGTCAACCTCGTGATTGCCGAGGACATTGTTCAGATGCTCCGTCGAGAGCTCAATGTTGATACCAACGACAAGATTCTCATTGCTCTCGCAGACCATATCAGCCTTGCTTTGGAGCGCGAGCGCAAGGGCGTCTCCTGTGAGAATCCGTTGCTGCTCGAGATCCAGCAGTTCTATCGCAAGGAGTATGCACTTGCGGGCCGTGCGCTGCAGATTATCAAGGAGTATATGGGCATTCAGATGAGCGAAGAAGAGCAGGGTTTCATTACGCTGCATATCGTCAACGCCACCATGCCGCAACGCTCTGACCGTCTGATTGTTTCGGTCCAGCTTGTTCGCGACGTGCTTGCGATTGTTTCCGAGCGCTATGCTACGACCCTCGATGACACCTCGTTGCCCTATGAGCGTTTCGTCCGCCACCTGCAGTTTTTCGCACAGCGGGCGCTTGACCCCACGGCCGGGCAAATCAATGGCGACGCGCTGTTCCGAATCGATGAAACGGCGTATCCGTGCGCATTCTCGTGCGCGGACGCCATAGCCGCCCACTTGTCGTCTACCTATAACGTTGTCGTTACCGATGCCGAGAAGAGTTATCTCGCGTATCACATTGTTAACCTGCTTGGAGAACCTGGTCTCTAGGCATAACGTGCCCACACATCGATTGATATAAGGCAGGGCTTACGGTCTTGTCCAGGGCACATCTGTCTCAATTTGCGGAAAAGGAAGGGGAATACCGCTATGACCGCAAAAAAGAAGTTCAATTTCAAAGCGCCGTTGGAGGTGTTCGCGAAGTCGATCGTCCAGCCGATGATGTATCTCTCGGTTGCCGGCATCCTGCTCATCGTGGGCATCATTCTGACCAACAAGACCATCTGCGCTTTGGTCCCCGTGCTGGGCTTCGGTCCGTTCCAGCTCGTGGGCGCCGTTGTCTATCAGTCGCTGATGTTTATCATCAACAACCTCTCGATTCTGTTCTGCGTGGGCATCGCCGGCGCCATGGCAAAGAAGAACAAGGGCCATGCTTCGCTGATCGCCCTGATGTCGTTCTTCCTGTTCCTGCAGGCTAACAACATCGTGCTCAACGCCACCGGCTCTCTTGCCGATGCGAGCGGCATGCTCGGTCTTACCGGAACCGGCCAGGCCACCGTTATGGGTATCCAGGTGCTCGATACCGGCGTGTTCGGCGGCATCATTCTTGGTTGCATCACCGGTGCCGTGTTCAACAAGTACTCGAACAAGCAGTTCCCCATTGCCCTTTCGATGTTCTCGGGCGTTCGCTTTCCGTTCCTGATCATGATCATCATCTCCTGGATCATGGGCGCGGGCTTCTGCATCGTTTGGCCTCCGGTCCAGGGTGCCATCTCCTCCGTTGCCGGCATCATTAAGGAGTCGGGCAACATCGGTCTGTTTATCTACGGCATGCTCAACAAGCTGCTCGTTCCCACCGGTCTGCACCACCTCATCTACACCCCGTTCCAGTTCTCCGATGTGGGTGGCACCCTTACGCTGGGTGGTCAGGTTATCGCCGGCGCCTACCCCATCCGTGTTGCCGAGATGGCAATGACGGGCCAGCCCTTCTCCGATAGCACCTACTTCAACAGCTATACCTTCAACAACCTGTGGCCCTACATCGGCATCGGCCTCGCCTTTATCTTCACCGCTTACAAGGAGAACAAGGACAAGACCAAGGCTGTCATTATCCCGCTGATCATCACCGCCGTGCTCTCCTGTGTCACCGAGCCCATGGACTTCCTCTTTGTCTTTGCCGCTCCCGTGCTCTTCGTCGTTCACTCGGTTCTTTCCGGCATCTTCCTGGTTCTGCTCAAGGTCCTCTCCGTGCCCGCTTCGACTGCAGGCGGCATCATCAACATCGTGGTTTCCAACCTGGTTCTTGGTGTCGATAAGACCAACTGGCCGGTTATGCTGGTGCTTGGAGTCGTCAACGCCGCTCTGTACTTCTTCCTCTTTAGCTTCCTCATTAAGAAGCTCAAGCTCCACACGCCTGGTCGCGAGGAGGAGTCCGAGCTCGCCGAGTCCGTTGCCGAGGGCGAGGCCGCCGCGTCTGTCGCGGTGAAGCAGGGCGCTGTTGCCGCGGCTCCCGCAGAGGGCGTCGATGCAGGCATTGCCGACCTGGTCGCAGGTCTTGGCGGCAAGGACAACATCGAGGAGCTCGAGAACTGCTTTACGCGTCTCCGCGTGAACGTTAAGAACCCGGACCTCATCGATGAGAACCTCATCAACCACGTGCCCAACAGCGGCATCAACCGCAACGGTAACAATATCCAGATCATCTTTGGCATGAAGGTCGCCGAGATGCGCGACAAGGTCGAGAACGCAATTGAGAAGGAGCAGTAAACAATGATCATTACTCTGTGTGGTGGCGGATCCACCTTTACCCCTGGCATCGTCAAGTCCATTGCCCTGCGCAAGGACGAGCTCGACGTTGACGAGATTCGTCTGTACGACATCAACGAGGAGCGCCAGCGCAAGATCGGCGTGCTCGTGGATTGGATTTTGCACGAGGACCTTGGCCTGGACATCAAGCTCACGGTGACCACCGACAAAAAGACGGCTTTTACCGATGCGAGCTTCGTGTTTGCCCAGATGCGCGTGGGCGGCTACGCCATGCGCGAGCAGGACGAAAAGATTCCGCTGCGTCACGGCTGCGTGGGTCAGGAGACCTGCGGTTGCGGCGGCCTTGCCTATGGCATGCGCACCATCTTCCCCATGGTCGAGCTGATCGATGACGTTGAGAAGTACGCCAAGAAGGACTACTGGATTCTCAACTACTCCAACCCTGCCGCCATCGTCTCCGAGGGCTGCCGTGTGCTGCGTCCTAACGCTCGCATCATCAACATCTGCGACATGCCGATCGCGATCATCGACGTGGTTTGCGCCGCGCTCGATATCGACAAGAAGGATGTCGAGTACGATTACTTTGGCCTCAACCACTTTGGTTGGTTCACCTCGATTCGCCACAAGGGCGAGGAGGTCCTGCCGCAGCTGCGCGAGTACATCAAGGAGCACCAGATTCTGCTGCCCGACTCCTACCTCAAGGGCATGGGCTCGCTCATGGCAAAGAAGCCCGAGGAGACCACCGACGAGCACCCCGAGCAGAATCGCCACACCAAGGGCAGCTGGTACTACGTCTGGAAGGGCGAGTACGAGATCATGGAGTGCTTCCCGGAGTACCTGCCCAACACGTATCTGAACTACTACCTGCAGCAGAAGGAGTTCGTCGAGCATTCCAACCCCGAGCGCACCCGCGCAAACGAGGTTGAGGAGACGCGTGAGAAGAACCTCTTCGACGGCATCGCCCACTATGAGAAGACGGGCGAGATCGACGAGAGCACGTTCTATGCGGGCAGCCACGGCGACTGGATTGCCGATCTGGCCATCGCTCTGAAGAACGACACCAAGCAGCGCTTCCTGGTCATCTGCGAGAACAAGGGCGCTATCCCCAACATGCCCTACGACGCTATGGTCGAGCTGCCTGCCTACATTGGCAAGAACGGCCCCGAGGTCATCAGCCGCGACAACATTCCGCTGTTCCAGCAGGGTCTCATGATGCAGCAGCTGAACTCCGAGAAGCTCGTGGTCGAGGCTACGATCGAGGGTTCGTACGAGAAGGCGCTCAAGGCCTTTACGCTCAACAAGACCGTGCCGTCGATGAAGGTCGCCAAGGAGGTTCTCGACGACATGATCGAGGCCAACAAGGGTTACTGGCCCGAGCTTAGCTAAAGACAGAAGGTCGCTGGCACAAAAGAGTCGCTGACCGTAAAACTTGATCAATGCCCTGTTCGTGTGTTTGCGCGGACGGGGCATTGTCGTTTGGTAACGCGTTTATCAAATATAGCATTTATCTGCGGTAATGTTCGTTTTCACCGCTGGGGACGACGTTTCATACCGCCTGCCGAACCGTGCCGCTGCCAAACAATTTTATAAGTCAGTGTTGTGCGTGTAGCAATTTCGCCCGGTCTCGCCTCCGGGCTGCCATGTGAGAGGGGATCTTATGGCTCGACTGCATGTAATGGAACGCAGCCACGCTCAGGCCGTCATGGACGACCTGCACGATGCGCTCGGACGTCGTCTGGCGGTGAGTTCGCTCGCCCCGTGTCCCGTTGAGTTTACGGCAGCGCTCGTCAACCTGTGCTCTACCCAGAGCTGCGGCAAGTGCACGCCCTGCCGCGTTGGCCTGAGCGCGCTGAGTGACCTGCTCGCCGATGTACTCGAAGGGCGTGCCGATGAGTCCACGCTCAACCTGATTGAGCGCACGGCCCGCACCATCTACCTTTCAAGCGACTGCGCCATCGGCTACGAGGCAGGCGCCATGGCGCTTACGGCTATCCGCGGTTTCCGCGACGATTTTGAGCACCACATCTGCGAGCACTCCTGTGGCTTTGACCGCGAGGCCCGCGTTCCGTGCGTCTCGGGCTGCCCGGCGCACGTCGACATTCCCGGGTACATTTCGCTCGTCGAGGCCGGCCGCTATGCCGATGCCGTCAAGGTCATCCGCAAGAACAATCCGCTGCCGCTCGTCTGCGGACTGGTGTGCGAGCATCCCTGCGAGATGCACTGCCGCCGTGGCATGGTCGATGACCCCATGAACATCCTCGCCCTCAAGCGTTTTGCCGTTGAGCACAGTGACCTCAACGACCACAAGCCGCATGTAGTGGACAACACCGGTAAGCGCGTCGCCGTGATCGGCGGCGGCCCGGCTGGTCTTTCCTGCGCCTACTACCTGGCCGTGATGGGCCACAAGGTAACGATCTTTGAGCAGCGCCACTACCTGGGCGGCATGCTGCGCTATGGCATTCCCAGCTATCGTCTGCCGCGCGAGCGCCTGCAGGCCGAGGTCGACTGGATCTTGAGCGCCGGCATCGATGTAGAACTCGACCACTCCGTGAACGGCGAGGAGCTCGCCCGTCTGCGCGACGAGTTCGATGCCGTCTACCTGGCCATCGGTGCCCACAGCGATAAGAAGCTCGGCCTTCCGGGCGAAGAAGCGCCCGGCGTGGAGTCGGCCGTCAAGATGCTGCGCGCCATCGGTGACGACGAGCTGCCCGATCTGAGCGGCCAGCGCGTGTGCGTCATCGGCGGCGGCAACGTGGCCATGGACGTGGCACGCTCTGCCGTGCGCTGCGGTGCCGAAAAAGTGAGCATCGTCTACCGCCGCCGCATCTGCGATATGACGGCCCAGGACGCCGAGATTGCCGGTGCCCAGGCCGAGGGCTGCGAGGTTCTAGAGCTCACGGCCCCGCTCGGTATCGAGACAGGCGAGGACGGTCGTGTGAGCGGCCTGCGCGTGCAGCCGCAGATTATCGGCGAGCCCCGCCGCGGGCGCCCGGCCCCGCGTGCCGCCGCCACGCCCGAACAGGTCATTCCCTGCGAGCGCGTGTTCGTGGCCATTGGCCAGGATATCGACTCCAAGCCGTTTGAGGACATGGGCATCGCCTGCAAGTGGGGTCGCGTCGTCACCGATTCGGACGGCGCCGTGCCCGACTTCGATGGCCTCTTTAGCGGCGGCGACTGCCAGACCGGTCCCGCCACCGTCATCCGTGCCATCAACGCCGGCCGCGTGGCGTCGGCAAATATCGACCGCTACCTGGGCTTCGACCATAAGATTAAGCTCGACGTGGAGCTGCCGACCGTTCAGTTTAAGGGCAAGCATGAGTGCGGCCGCTGCGAGCTGGGCGAGCGCGAGGCCGGCGAGCGCATTCACGATTGGAATCTGGTCGAACAGGGCCTTACCGAGGAAGAGGCACGCCAAGAGGCGAGTCGCTGCCTGCGTTGCGACCACTTTGGCTTTGGCGCGTTCCGCGGAGGGAGGAACCTGGAATGGTAGAGCTCAACAAAACCACTGTCGGCGACAAAACCGAAAACGGAGCGCACAACATGGTCAGGCTCATTATCGATAACTGTGAAGTCGTGGTGCCCGAGCACACCACGATCCTGGATGCGGCCAAGTCCGCCGGCATTCAGATTCCCACCCTGTGCTACCTGCGCGATCTAAACGAGATCGGCGGCTGCCGCGTGTGCGTGGTCGAGGTCGAGGGCTGCGACCAGCTGGTTGCCGCCTGCAACAACTACGTGCTCGACGGCATGGTGGTCCACACCAACAGCCCCAAGGCCCGCGAGGCGCGTCGCACCAACGTGCAGCTGCTGCTGTCCCAGCACGACTCGCGCTGTACGAGCTGCGTGCGCAGTGGTAACTGCAACCTGCAGACCATCGCCAACGACCTGGGCATCTTCTATCTGCCGTACGAGCAGCACCTGGCACGCGAGGGCTGGGACTTCGATTTCCCCATCATCCGCGATAACGACAAGTGCATTAAATGCATGCGTTGCATCAAGGTGTGCGAGAACGTGCAGGGCTTAGGGATTTGGGACCTGACCAACCGCGCCACGCACACCGCCGTGGGTACCCGCGGGCGTGCGCCGATCGGCAAGACCGATTGCGTCGCGTGCGGTCAGTGCATCACGCATTGCCCGACGGGCGCCCTGCGCGAGCGTGACGATACCGAGACCGTGTTCGACGCCATCGCCGATCCCGACAAGATCGTGCTGGTGCAGATTGCGCCGGCCGTGCGCAGCGCCTGGGGCGAGGAGCTCGGCATATCTCGCGAGGAGGCTACCGTTGAGCGCCTGGCCTGCGCACTGCGCCGCGTTGGCTTTGAGTACGTGTTCGACACCGACTTTTCGGCCGACCTCACCATTATGGAGGAGGGCTCCGAGCTGCTCGAGCGCCTGGGTGCCGCCGCCAAGGGCGAGGGCGACAGCCGCGGCTGGCCCATGTTCACGAGCTGCTGCCCGGGCTGGGTGCGCTTTGTGAAGGCGCGCTATCCGGAGTTTATCGACAGTCTGTCCACGTCCAAGTCGCCGCAGCAGATGTTCGGCGCTATTGCCAAGACCTACTACGCCAAGGTGTTGGGCGTGGAGCCCGAGCGCCTGTTCGTGGTGTCCGTTATGCCGTGCACGGCCAAGAAGGCCGAGTGCGCGCTGCCGAGCATGGTGGGCGAGGGCGGCACGCCCGATGTGGACGTTGCGCTGACGGTGCGCGAGATGGTGCGCATGATTCGCGCGAGCCACGTGAGCGTGGACACGCTGGTCGTGGAGCCGCTCGACACGCCGCTGGGTTTTGGCACGGGCGCGGGCGTGATCTTTGGTGCCACGGGCGGCGTGATGGAGGCCGCCGTGCGCTCGGCCTATTACCTGGTGACGGGCAAGAACCCCGATGCGGATTTCTTTACCGGCGTGCGTGGCCTGGATGGCTGGAAGGAAGCTGTCGCCGATATCGATGGCACCAAGGTGCGCGTCGCCGTGGCGCACGGGCTGGGCAACGCCGCCCGCCTGCTCGACGCGATTCGCGACGGCCGCGTGAGCTATGACTTCGTTGAGGTTATGGCATGCCCGGGCGGCTGCGTCGGTGGCGGCGGTCAGCCCATCCACGACGGCTGCGAGCTGGCGGCCGAGCGCGGCCAGGTGCTGTGGGGCCTGGATGCGAAGGCGGACATTCGCTTCTCGCACGAGAATCCCGATGTCCAGGCGTGCTACAGCGAGTTTTTGGGCGCACCGCTCTCGCCGCTGGCCGAGGAGCTGCTGCATACCGATCATCACGCCTGGTCGATGCCCAACGAGGGGACGTGCTAGCGATGCGCGCGTTTAATGTTGAGCTGTCGCGCCGGGGGTTTGCCTCGGCGCTCGCCGCGGGCGCGCTGTCGCTTGCGCTGGTTGGCTGTGGTGGCGGAGCTGCGGGGGCGGGGTCCGCCGCGGGCTCGGCTGCCGGGTCTGCCGCTGACGGTGCCGCTGCCGAGCCGGTTGAGGTGAACGTCGCCTCGCTCAAGGGTCCGACGTCGATCGGTCTGGTGCAGTTTATGGACCGGGCGGCCGACGGTGCCACGGACAACGAGTTCGACTTTGCGATCAGCGCCGCAGCCGACGAGATCGTGCCCAAGGTGATTCAGGGCGATGTCGATATCGCCCTAGTGCCCGCCAACGTGGCGAGCGTGCTCTACAACAAGACCGAGGGCGCGGTGCAGGTCATCGACATCAACACACTGGGCGTGCTGAACGTTGTGACGGGTAACGCGGACGTTACCTCGTTTGGCGATCTGGCGGGCCATACCGTCTATATGACGGGCAAGGGCACCACGCCGGAGTACGTCATGAACTACCTGCTGGAGCGCGCGGGCCTGACCGGTCAGGTGACGCTCGAGTTTAAGAGCGAGCCCACCGAGGTGCTGTCGGCCCTGCTTGCCGACTCGTCCGCCGTGGGCGTGCTGCCGGAGCCGTTCAAGACCGCTGCTATCGCCAAGAGCGAAGGCAAGCTTTCGGCACCGGTGAGCCTGACCGATGTGTGGGATGAGCTGGCGGGTGACACGGGTTCGCGCCTGCTGACGGGCGTGACCGTGGTGCGCCGCGCGTTTGCCGAGGAACATCCCGAGGCCGTGGCGGAGTTCTTGAGCTGTCATGCGGCGAGCGTTAAGGCTGTCAATGCGGCGCCGGCAGACTGGGCGCAGGCCGTGGTCGATGCGGGTGTCGTCGATAACGCCGCGATTGCCGAAAAGGCGATTCCCGGGTGCATGCTTGTATGCCAGACGGGGAAAGATATGAAGGCGGCGCTCGGTGGGTACCTGCAGGTGCTGGCCGATGCGGATGCGAGCGCCGTGGGCGGCAAGCTCCCGGCTGATGATTTCTACTACATGGAGTAGCCCGTGCGTGCGTTTGCTCGACAAATGACAGAGCGTATGAAGGCGGTGGCGGCAGCAGGTGCCGTCGCCGCCTTTTGGCTTGCCGTTTGGGTGCTGGTGGCGGGTCTCGTGGCGCAGCCGTTGATTTTGCCGGGACCGGGCGCTGTTGTGGTGGCGTTGCTGCGGCTAGTGTGCGATGCCGGCACGTGGGCGATTCTGGCGGGCTCGGGTGCACGGATTCTAGGCGGTTTGGCGCTTGCCGCGGTGTGTGGCGGTTTGCTGGCCGGGATTTCGTCACGTTCGCGGGCGTTTGCGTACCTGGTGGCCCCGGCGCTGTCGTTTGTAAAGGCGACGCCGGTCGCCTGCGTGGTGGTCCTGTTGCTTATCTGGCTGGGATCAGCGCGCGTGAGCATCGCCGCGGTCTTTTTGATGGCGCTGCCGGGCGTGTATTTTTCGCTGGTCGAGGGTTCGACGCAGGTTGATCAGCCGCTGGAGCAGATGTTTCGTCTGCATGGCGTGCGGGGCTGGCGACTGTTCTTCGCCCATACCTGGCGCGAGGTCCTGCCGTTTGTGCTTTCGTGTTCGCGTGCCGTGATCGGCATGAGCTGGAAGGCCGGCGTGGCGGCAGAGCTCATCGGCATGGCGACGGGCACCGTGGGCGAACGCATCTATCAGGCGAAGCTTTTGATCGAGACAGCGGATCTGCTGGCGTGGACCGTACTGGTCGTTGCCGCCTCGTGGGCGTGCGAGCGCGTGCTGGTGTGGCTGCTGCGGGCTTCGGGTTCCGTGGCATGGCGTGTGGCCGTGCGGGCGCATGGGCATGGACTGCGCGGGCGTGCGGGGGCCGCGAGCGATGGCGCTGCGGCGGAGCTTGCTCTTGCCGTGGGCGATCGTGCGTCCTGGGCGCCGGCGCTTGACGGTTTGGCGCTCAACGTGCCCGCGGGTGGGCGTGTTTGCGTGATGGGTGCTTCGGGCGTGGGCAAGTCGACGCTGCTCGCCCTGGCGGCGGGGGAGTGCGTGCCGTGCTCGATGGTGTTTCAGGACGCGCGCCTGGTAGAGGGCGCCTCGGCTTTGGATAACGTGCTGGTGTGTGCCGATGCGCGCGTGGACGCCTCGAGTGCCGCAGCCCTGTTGCGCCTGCTGGTGCCGGGGGTCGATGTACATGCTCGTGTGGCCGAGCTCTCGGGCGGGCAGCGCCGTCGCGTCGAGATTGCCCGAGCCCTGCTGTGCCCAGGCGACGCGGTGATTCTGGACGAGCCCTTTACCGGTCTAGATACCGCTGCGCGCGACGCATGCGCCGAAGTCGTGCTCGACTTGCTCGACGGTCGCATGCTGTTGCTTGCCACGCACGATGCCGTCGACGCTCGGGCCCTCAATATCTCGGACATCATCACACTCTAAATACTTATTCAGCAACAAAATGATCCGTTTTCCTCCGTCCCCAAGGGATCAGGTGTGCTATTCTATCTACGGGGTAATACTTAGGAATACCAAGTAATACCAACGCCGTAGAAACAAACTCCAGATGCGGGCCAATCGGGTTGCCTTCACAGCCCGTCGCCCAGCCGCGTGGCCCGCATCTATCCGCACCACCGTCGTTTCAAAAAGGAAGCGCCATGGCAGAACACATGACCCCGGTTGTAGCGAAGGTCTTGCCTGAGGAAAAGGCGGCCTTCGCGGCGGCAACCCAGCTCGTAGGCACCACGCCGTCCAACGCCATCCGCATGTTCATCGCCGCCTTCAATCGCTGCGGCACCTTTCCGTTCGACATTTCGCCCAGCGGGGCCTTTGGCACTGTGCCCGATTCTCATCAATAAGTGATCCGTTTTCCTCCGTCCCCATGGGATCAGCTCTCTGCCGAGTTGTGGTAGAACTAGGGAACGGTTTTGAGGAGGTTGGCATGCTCAATGCGATGGCGTGGGCGCTTGCATGTTTTGGCGTTGTCGCTGCCGATATAGCCCTGAGCGTGGTTCTGTTTTCGGTTCTCGATGCCGTATCGGTGCTGACGGGCTATCCGATTGACAATCTCGATATCCAATGGTTCCAGGCTGCCGCTCAGACGGCGTCGTTTTTGATGGCGCTGCTGTGGTGGCGTTATCTGTGGCCCCGCTCCTTCATGGCGCGCCGGCAAGGTGAACGTCCGCTCGGCGGGGGAGCAAGTGCTGCATGGAAGCGCATCGCTTGCGTTGTCGTGATTGGCCTTGCCCTGCAGGTGGTCGTTGGCTACGTGACCGACGCCGTGCTGTCGCTGTTGCCCGACGCCGCGGCCGACTACAGCGAGCTTGTCGAGGAAACAGGTATGGGCGACACCAGCTATCTCGCCGTCCTGACTACGGTGCTCGGCGCCCCATTTTGTGAAGAGCTGCTGGTGCGCGGCATTATTTTTGAGTTTTCGCTCCGAGCGTTTAATCCGCAGTGCCGCCCACTTTGGAAGCGCCCGCGTCGTGCGAGCGCGCAGAACGGCGCCATGGTGCCCCGGGCGGCCCCAAGTACGTGGGGTATCGCCGCGGCGATTGTGCTGCAGGCGGCAATCTTCGGTTTTATGCACATGAATTGGGTGCAGGGTTGCTACGCGGGTGCCGCCGGCCTCATCTTTGGCTGGGTGCTCGTGACGACCGGAAAGCTCCGCTACACGATTCTGCTGCACTTTGCCTTTAATGCCGGGTCGTATCTCATGGGGCTGCTGTGGTTTGTGAGCACACCGCTCGACCTTGTGGTCACGGTTGGCATCGCCGGCTTTCTGCTGGTAGAGGCGATGCGCTCGCTGCTTCGATTGTGCATTCCCGTGTCGCGCGAAGCTGATCGGTCTGAGTAATAACGCCTTTAATTAGACCGATGCGTCCTGAACGCACCTGGCGTTTCGCCGAATGCTTCTTTAAATTTTGAGTAAAAGAATGACATGTTGGAGATGCCGACTTTTCGGGCTACATACTGCACGCTGCGCTCGGTGTTATTGAGAAGATATGCCGCCTCTGTGAGCTGCTGGTTGAGCTTTATTTGCGAAAACGTTTTGCCGGTTTTTTGCTTGATCAAGCTGCTGAGATAGCTGGTGCTATAACCCGTATCGCTCGCAATGCTTTCGAGTGTGCAGTCGCCGTAGCTTCGCTCAATATGATTCAGAATCGACACGATGCGTTCGTCCGACATGATCGCCTGGTTATCAGTTGCGGAGCGTCGGTACAGTCCTCGAATGAGAACAAGGAATAGGCTGACGGCGAGGTGCCTCATGAGTTCATTGGAATAGGCATCTTTAAAGTGATATTCGATAAAGAGCATCTCGATGAGGCGTCGCGCATGTCGGGCGTATTCCTCTGGAAGAATGAGATATTTTCGGGCCTCGCGGTTTTTGGACACAAAATCAAATAGAAGATTCGTTAATGGTGACGCGCCGGGTAGCTGGCTCAGGAACAACGAATCGAACATTTCTTTTTTGAAGACGATCGAAATGACGATATCATGCTCGCCCTTAACGTATGGAACGCTTCTGACTACGCCGGTGTTGCAAATGAGCACATCGCCCTTTTTAAGGAGTAGTCGCCGTCCGTTGACGATAAACGTGCAGACGCCGTCGTACACGTAGTTAAGCTCCATATCCCGATTGATATGAGGAGGAATATCGGTAAAGCGCGACTCCTTGATAAGGCCCACGGGGTTTTCGTCGAGAGTTTCTTTCCAATCAAACAGATAGACCTCTTCGCCGTTAATGGTTGTGGTTTCCACCCTGTTATATCGCGGGCTGAGCTCTCCCGGATGTGTGCGATGCCACTCTTCGGTCTCGGTATGCGTATAGAGCAGCTGTTTGAGATTCGAATCCATGGGGTGCTCCAGGGGTGAACGGTAGAATCGATGCCTTAAACGGTATTATATCTAAAAAAATGTTATAAACCCACGCTTTCTATGCGATATCTTATGCATCTTGTTCTTCCTAGTATTGGGTTATCCGCTGGAGCATCCGATCAAGGAGGGCAAATGAGTAAGTTAAAACATGGGTTTGACTCCGACTTTTTATGGGGCGGAGCCATATCGTGCTCGCAGGCCGATGGCGCCTGGAATGAGGGCGGAAAGGGAAAGTCGACACAGGATTGTCGATGGCTGGATGGTACCTGGACTCATGACCAGATTGAGGACAAGCATCAAAACAACCCCTTCTGCCATGACGAACTAATGAACGCTCTCGCAGATGATGGTGTTGAGTTCTACCCGTTTAGGCGCGGTAACGACTTCTATCATCACTACCGTGAGGACATCGCGCTTTTTGCGGAGATGGGCCTCAAGCTGTTCCGCACCTCTATTTGCTGGAGCCGGATCTATCCTAACGGAGATGATCTTGAGCCTAACCGCGAAGGCATCGAGTGGTATCGAAGCATGCTGGGTGAGTGCAAAAAGCACGGCATTAAAACCTTCGTCACCATGCTCCACTATGACATCCCGGTAAATCTTGTCACCACATATGGGGGATGGAAGAATCGCAAGACGATTGATTTCTTCGCCCGCTATGTCGAGACAATCGTTACGGAATTGGGCGATCTGGTCGATTTCTGGCTGCCTTTTAACGAGTTCAATGCAGCGCGTTTTTCGCCTTGGGACGGGGTCTGTCTGGTCAAAGACGAAGAGGGGGAGAACTTCGATCGAGCCATCTTCCAGTGCCTGCACCACGAGTTCGTTGCCAATGCGCGTGCCGTCGAGATTGTCCATCGTCTTTCGCCCGATACTCCTGTTGGCGGCATGATCGCTCGATTCTGTACGTATCCCGCCACCTGCCGTCCCGAAGATAACATGCAGGCTATTCACGACGACCAGTATTCCAACTGGTTCTATACGGATGTGATGGCTCGTGGAAAATACCCCGCTTATATGAATCGCTATTTCGACGCGTGCGATATCGAGATTCAAATGGAGCCGGGCGATGAAGAGCTCATCGCTCGCAACACGGTCGACTTCCTGGCCTTCTCGTACTACTTTTCCCAGGTATCCACCTGCGATCAGGGATGGGAGAAGACTGCGGGAAATCTGGTCATGGCAAACAAGAACCCTTATCTCGAGACGAGTGAGTGGGGCTGGCAGCTCGATCCCATTGGCCTGAGGGTTACCCTTAACCAGATGTATGACCGCTATGGGCTGCCCCTGTATATCGCCGAGAACGGCCTCGGTACATCTGATGTAGTCGAGGAGGATGGCAGCATCCACGACGAGTATCGAATCGATTATTTGCGCCAGCACATAAAGTGCCTTAAGGAAGCGGTGATCGATGGCGTTGACGTGCGCGGATACATGATCTGGGGATTCATTGACCTTGTTGCCTGTGGTCCTCTTACGATGGACAAGCGCTACGGGCTTATCTATGTCGATCTGGATAATTGCGGCAACGGCACTGCGGAGCGCTCGCGTAAAGACTCTTTCTATTGGTATCAGAAATGTATCGCCACTAATGGCGAGGATCTTGGGTAGGAGTGATTGTTGTGGCAGACAAGAAGGAACTGGCCGCTCGTGTCCTCGAGCTCGTGGGCGGCGCCGATAACGTTGTTATGGCAACGCACTGCATTACAAGGCTCAGATTCAACCTGAAGGACGATAGCAAGGCAGACCTGGAGGCCCTTAAGACGCTTGACGGCGCCTTGGGCGCGCAGGTTAAAGACGGGCAGTGGCAGGTTATCATCGGCGCCAGCGTGGGGTCGGTATATGACGAATTGGAGCCCATGCTAGGCGACAGGATGGGTGGCGAGGTCTCCGCCGACGCCGAGCAGCCTGAGCTCCAAAAAGGTTCGGCTCGCGTATTCGATATCATCACCGGCATCTTCTCCGCTATCATTCCCGCACTGGTGGCGGGAGGCATCGTAAAGGGCATCCTGGCTGCTATCGCGGCTTTTGGAATCGACACGGGTGCCGGCGACTTTGCGATATTCAATATGATTTCGGATATCCCGTTCTACTTCTTGCCGTTTTTGCTGGCAATGTCTACAGCTGATAAGTTCCGAGTCAACCGTTCGCTTGCGCTTTGTGTTGCCGGATCGCTGATGTACCCGACCATTGTCAACGCTGTCGGTACGGGCGAGACGCCCCTTGCGCTGTTCGGTTTTGCGGTGCCGATTTTTAGCTACGCCGATTCCGTGTTCCCGGTTATCTTTGGCGTCATTGGCTTGTCTTTTGTATATCGCGCAATCGACAAAGTCGTGCCGGATCTTTTTAAGCTCGTTGTCGTTCCGGCGCTCTCCCTTGCTATCGTGATTCCCGTCAACCTGTTTGTGCTCGCTCCGATTGGTGCCTGGTGCGGTCTTGGTCTTGCCAACGGTATCGTTTGGCTATTCTCGACGTTAGGCCCCGTTGCCGGTTTTCTGCTGGGCTTCTTTATGCCGCTTATCGTGCTCTTCGGCATGCATCAGTCAACGAGCCCTATCCAGATTTCCAATATCGCAACGCTTGGGTATGACTATCTGCTCCCGATCTCTTTCTGCCATAACCTCGCCGAAAGCGGTGCGTCTTTTGGTGCAGCCCTGCGCATGACCGACGAAAAGCTCAAGTCCGCTGCAATGACGTGCGCCTTCTCAGCATTTATGGGAATTTCCGAGCCCGCCTTGTTTACCGTTCAGGTTCCTAACAGGACTCCGCTTATCGCTGCGATGATCGCGGATGGCATTGGCGGTGCGCTTACCGTTGTTCTCGGCGCAAAGTGCTTCGGCTTTGTTATGCCCGGCATTACCTCGTTGCCCGTTTATGCCGATCCAAGCGGCAATCCCATGAACCTGATCATGATTATCGTCTGCATCGCTTTGACTTGGGTTATCTCTGCGGCGCTCTCGTTTGCGCTCTATGGTCGTTTCGACAAAAAGTAACGACGTTTTGAGATAGACAATATTAATCGGCCGCTCGCCGGGGAATCGTTCTGCGACGCCCCGGCGAGCGGCATTTTATTGGTGGGGCGTGTCGTGTCGCCAACGGCGGCATGCCGCCTCGCTTCGCTAGTTGCGTCTGCCGCCTCCGTTGGCGCCCTGACGCCCCTGTGCCGCGCGATTGCGACCGGCAGTGTTCTGCGCGCGGGACATACCGCCGTATCCCTTGCTGCCCTTAGGCCCCTTGCCGGCACCACCAGCGCCGCCGTGGGCCTTGCCGCCCTTCTTGCCAGTGCCATGCCCACCGCCGGCAGACGTCTCGCCCGGGCGCGGCGGCACGGGACGAATCAGGCAATGCTTGGTGTAGCCGATCAGATCGCGGCGGCCGGCCTTCTCCAGCGCCTCACGTACCAGCTTGTAGTTCTCGGGCTTGCGATACTGGATGAGCGCGCGTTGCATAGCCTTCTCGTGCGGGTCGCGCGCCACGTAGATCGGCTCCATGGTGCGCGGGTCCACGCCGGTGTAGTACATGCAGGTCGACATGGTGGACGGCGTAGGGTAGAAGTCCTGCACCTGCTCGGGCATGTAGCCCATGTCGCGCACGGCCTCGGCAAGGTCCACGGCTTCCTTCATCGTCGAGCCGGGGTGGCTCGAGATCAGATACGGCACCACGTACTGCTTGAGTCCGTACTCGCGGTTCAGGCGCTCAAATTTGCGACAGAACGCATCGTAGACGGCGCGGCTCGGCTTGCCCATCACGGAGAGCACCGCGTCGCTCACATGCTCGGGCGCCACGCGTAGCTGGCCCGAGACATGGTGCTCCAGCAGCTCGCGCAAAAACTCGTCCGAGGCATCGGCCATAGTGTAGTCAAAACGGATGCCGCTGCGGACGAAGACCTTCTTGACGCCCGGCAGCTGGCGTAGGTCGCGCAGCAGCTGCGTGTAGCCGCTCTCGTCGACCACCATGTTCTTGCACACGCTCGGCCATAGGCAGCGCTTGTTCTTGCACACGCCGTGCTTGAGCTGCTTGTCGCAGGCGGGACGGCTAAAGTTGGCCGTCGGTCCGCCTACGTCGTTGATGTAGCCCTTAAACTCGGGATCGCGTGTGAGCAGCTCGGCCTCGCGCATGATCGAGTCGTGGCTGCGCATCTGCAACACGCGGCCCTGGTGGAAGGTGAGGGCGCAAAACGAACACTCGCCAAAACAACCGCGGTTGGAGCTAATGGAAAACTTGATCTCGGCAAAGGCTGGCACGCCGCCTGCCGCGTCGTAGTCGGGATGCCAGTCGCGTGCGTAGGGGAGTTCGGCCACCTCGTCCATCTCGTCGGTGGTGAGCGTGGCCGACGGTGGGTTCTGCACCACATAGACGCTGTTGGGGTAGGGCTCTACCAGACGATGCCCGGTGATGGGGTCCATGTTCTGCTGCTGTACGTTAAAGCTGCGCGCGTAATTGAGCTTGTCGGCGGCAAGGTCGTCCCAGCTGGGCAGCAAGTCGTAGTCGTAGACCTCGTCGAGCGAGCTGGTGCGGTAGACGGTGCCGTTGATATAGGTGATCTGATCGACGGGCAGCCCCGCGTCGAGCGCGTCGGCGATCTCGACAATCGCGTGCTCGCCCATGCCGTAGATGAGGATGTCGGCGCCCGAGTCGAGCAGCACCGAGCGCTTGAGCTTATCCTGCCAGTAGTCGTAGTGGGCCAGTCGGCGCAGGCTTGCCTCGATGCCGCCGATGATGATGGGGGCGTCCTTGAACGTCTGACGGATGAGATTGCCGTAGACCGTGACGGCACGGTTGGGACGGTGACCTTCCTCGCCGCCGGGGGTATAGGCGTCGGTGTGGCGGCGGTGCTTGGTCACCGAATAGTGGTTGACCATGGAGTCCATGTTGCCGGCACTGACGAGAAACCCCAGGCGCGGCTCGCCGAGCGCAGTGATGCTGGCGGGGTCGGTCCAGTCGGGCTGGCAGATGATGCCCACTTTGTAACCGTGCGCGTCGAGTACGCGGCTGATGATAGCCATGCCAAAGCTCGGATGGTCCACGTAGGCATCACCGCAGATATAGACGAAGTCGCACTGGTCCCAGCCGCGCGCATCCATGTCGGCGCGGCTGACGGGGAGGAACTTATCGCGGCCTGGACGCCAAGGACGGACGGGCGTCGCTTGGGAATGCTTGGTGCGGGCGACCGTGGCCTGCGCCTTGCCGCCGCGCTTTTGCTGCTGGCCCTGTTTGCCCTGCTGTCCGCGTTGGCTGTTCTGAGCGTACTGAGGCTTTTTTGCCACGATCCCTCCCGGTGTCTGTATGCTGCACGTAATTGTAACCAGTCTTTTTGGGACGGCGCTAAAAAGACTGGTGGAGTACATGAGCTGGTGAGTGAGAGCGTCGCTGAGCCAGTCGTTTGTTTCCAGACTGTGTATCTGCGCGTTGGAGAACCCGTCTCGCGCGCACGCCATGTTGTCAATGGGTTACAGTATGAACGGCGGTTATGTTTCCGCCAACGCACGAGAGGGTCGTCAACAAGGAGGATGCACGGCGATGCAGCGTGCCAAACAGATATCGGAGTCTATTGAGCTGGGCATCATCTTGGCGCTTGCCGGTGGCTTTATGGACGTTTATTCGTACATTGGGCGCGACCATGTTTTCGCCAACGCGCAGACGGGCAACATCCTGCTCGTGGGCGTGAGCATCTCGGAGGGCAATTGGGCACTTGCGGGGCGCTACTTCTTCCCTGTGGTTTCGTTTGCTGTGGGCATTATGCTTGCCGACCTGGTACACGAGCGTTTTGGCAGCGTGATCCACTGGCGTCAGGTGACGGTGTTTTTTGAAGCCGTTATCTTGTTGGGAGTGAGCTTTATCCCGGGCGGCAATTTCAACCTGCTCGCCAACTGCCTCACCTCGTTTGCCTGCGGCATGCAGGTCGAGAGCTTCCGCAAGATTCACGGTCACGGCATCGCTACGACCATGTGCATCGGCAACTTGCGCAACGCGCTGCAAAACGTGGACGATTACATCATCACCCACAGGCGCGGCTTTTTGGAAAACGGCCTGCTGTACTTTGGCGTGATCTTTACCTTTGTGTTTGGCGCCGTGTTGGGCAACTGGTGCATTGAGCGCATGGGCCTGCATGCCATCGTCGTGGCGAGCTTGCTGCTGTTTGTCGCGTTTGCCATCATGTTTATCGACCGCGAGCGCGACTTGCGCTTACGCTGGAAGGTTGCGGCCGAGGCTTGGAAAGAGGGCTGCCGAAAGTAACCGAATGCGGCAAAGGGGCTGTCCCTTCGCCGCATTTTTTTCATCATCTGTTGAAACGCTTTAAATAGTTTGACGTTCTCACGCGTTTTTTGTTTCAAAAGCGTTAGGATGGGACTCATAGCGTGGGGCGTAATGGGTGCCCCGCACACGATGGGAGGCTATCAATGGCTAATCGTTTCGTTCTCAATACCATCTCTTATCATGGTTCCGGCGCCATTAAGGAGATCCCCGGCGAGCTCCAGCGTCGCGGCTACAAGAAGATCTTCGTCTGCTCCGACCCCGATCTGGTCAAGTTTGGCGTTACCGCCAAGGTGACCGACGAGCTCGACGCTGCCGGCATCGCTTGGAGCCTCTACTCCGAGATTAAGCCCAACCCCACCATCCAGAACGTCAAGGACGGCGTCGAGGCCTTCAAGGCCGCCGATGCTGACGCTATCGTGACCATCGGTGGTGGCTCCTCCATGGACACCGCCAAGGCCATCGGCATCATCATCAACAACCCCGAGTTCGCCGATGTCCGCAGCCTCGAGGGCGTTGCTCCCACTAAGAACCACGCCGTGTTCACCATCGCCGTGCCGACGACCGCCGGTACCGCCGCCGAGGTGACCATCAACTACGTCATCACCGACCCCGAGAAGGTCCGCAAGTTCGTGTGCGTCGACACCAACGACGCCCCCGAGGTCGCCGTCGTCGACCCCGACATGATGGCTTCCATGCCCGCCGGCCTGACCGCCTCCACCGGTATGGACGCTCTGACCCACGCCATCGAGGGCTACACCACCAAGGGCGCTTGGGAGCTCTCTGACATGTTCCACTTTGAGGCTATTAAGCTGATCAGCGAGAATCTGCGCGACTCTGTCGCCGAGGCCAAGTCCGGCCAGCCCGGCTCCGGCCGCGAGGGCATGGCCCTTGGCCAGTATGTCGCCGGCATGGGCTTCTCCAACGTTGGCCTGGGCATCGACCACGCCATGGCTCACACCCTGTCCGCTCACTACGACACCCCGCACGGCGTCGCCTGCGCCATGCTGCTGCCGATCGCCATGGAGTTCAACAAGCCGGTTTGCGCCGAGCGTCTGGCCAAGGTTGCCGTCGCCATGGGTGTTGACACCACGGGCATGAGCACCGACGAGGCCGCCGACGCCGCTATCGCCGCCGTCAAGCAGCTTTCCGCCGACGTGAACATCCCGCACGTCTGCGAGGCCATGAAGGCTGACGAGATCGAGGTCCTGGCCAAGGACGCCATGGCCGACGCCTGTTTCCCGGGTAACCCGCGCGAGGCGACGCTCGACGACGTCATCGAGCTCTTCAAGAAGATCTGCCCGGCTGCCTAACTTGGTTCGGCGGGCCTCTGCCCGTTAGCCCCACAATCGTCCTCGGACATGTCGGAAGCCCCCGCTGCGCACTTCGTGCGGCGGGGGCTTCCTCCGTCCTGCGGGAAGATTGTGGGCTAACGGGCAGGGGCCCGCCGGCTCGTTATCGTGGCGGGCGCAGTTCTGAGGAGCTCAATGGGTTATCTCGCTAAGTAAAAAGATGGTTCGCGGTGGTATTGTTGCTGTGGGTTTAATTCGATATGAAAGGGTGACTTTGGTGTCCAAGATGGATTCTACGCTCTCCTATATTACTGACCAGCTGAAGGCGCTTACCTCGATTGCTTCGCCGACGGGCTATACCCGTGCGGCGACTGATTATCTGATGGAGACCCTGCGCGATATGGGCTTTGGCCCCGAGCGTTCTAACAAGGGCAATGTGCTCGTTGAGCTTGGTGGTGAGGGCGAGCCGCTCGTGTTGGCGAGCCATGTCGATACCCTGGGCGCCATGGTACGCTCCATTAAGGACAATGGCCGTCTGCGTCCCACGACGCTCGGCGGGCATCAGTGGTCTACGGCCGATGGCGAGAACTGCACCGTCTACACGCGTGACGGCAATGTGTACACGGGTGTGGTTCTTAACACCGAGCCTTCGGCGCACGTGGCCGACGAGCCGGTCAAGACCATCGAGAAGAACATGGAAATCCTGCTCGATGAGAATGTCGACAGCAAGGACGATGTGCTTGAGCTGGGCATTCAGACCGGCGACATCATCGCTATGGATCCGCGAACCACGGTGACGGAGAGCGGCTTCATCAAGAGTCGCTTCCTTGACGACAAGCTGTCGGCGTCGATTCTGCTGGGTCTTGCCCGCGCTGTTGCTGATGGCGAGGTGTCGCTTTCGCGCAAGGTGTCGCTGCTCTTTACCGTGTACGAGGAGGTCGGCCACGGCGGTGCTTTCGTGCCGGCCGACACGCGCGAGATGATCAGCGTTGACATGGGCTGCGTGGGCGACGACCTGGGCTGCACCGAGCGCATGGTGTCGATTTGCGCCAAGGATTCGGGTGGCCCCTACAACTACGATCTGGTGACCACGCTGTCCAATATTGCGCGCGAGCTTGAGCTCGATTACGCCATCGATGTGTACCCGCATTACGGCTCGGACGTTGAGGCCACGCTTTCCGCCGGCTACGACATCCGTCACGGCCTGATCGGCCCCGGCGTGTACGCGAGCCACAACTACGAGCGCAGCCACATGGACGGCGTGCGCAACACTTACGAGCTGGTTCGCGCCTACGTTCAGCGCTAACGATGCAGCGGCCTCGGCTGATACGGCAGTACCGACCGAGGCCGTCCTCTCTAAGTTGCGGTGAAATAGGGACTGTTTGGCGGTTTTAAACGCTTAAACAGTCCCTATTTCACCGCAAGTTATGGAGGGGATGGGACTACTTGATGGCGCCGGTCACGGTACCGCCGCCGAGGACGATGTCGCCGCGGTAGACCACAACGGCCTGTCCGGGGGCGA
>CABRFA010000005.1 GCA_902470065.1 uncultured Collinsella sp. | reverse complement strand
ATAACCGTGCAACGGAAAAGAGCCGCCCTTTCGGACGGCTCAAACTGTAATGGGGCTCTTTTAGCTACCCCACCATCCGCCCGGTCCTCCTCCGCAGTTGCGGTGAAATACGGACTGTTTTATGGCTTCAGGCCGCTAAACAGTCCGTATTTCACCGCAACTTATGAGGGTGCGCATGGGATGCAAAGGAGTGTCCCGAGGTGCCGGCATAAAAGGAACGTCCCTATGTGCCGGGCTTGGGCTACCATGGTGGCACCCTAACGAAAGGACGATGTATGGCACATGTCGATGATCAGCGCGTGGCGCGCGTGCTCGATGCGCTCGAGGCTCAGCACCCCGGTGCGCAGCTGCTCGTAAACGACCCGTGGTCGATCTATTACCTGACCGGCTTTTATGCCGATATGTTCGAGCGTTTTTGCGGCGTACTACTCGCGCGCGGTGCCGAGCCGGTGATCCTAGTCAACGCCCTTCATCAGTTGCCCGAGTATGACAATGCCCGCGTCGCGTACCACACCGATACCGACGTCGTGGCCGACGCCATCGTTCGCGAGGTCGATCCGACCAAACCGCTCGGCATCGACACCGTTATGCGCTCCGGCTTTTTGATGCCCCTTATGGAGCGTCACGCCGCGAGCGAGTTCTTCCTAGGCGACTTTGCCGTCACTGCCGCACGCACCTACAAAGACGCTACCGAGCAGGAGCTTATGCGAGCGTCCTCTGCCGCCAACGACGCCGTGATGGCCGATACCATCAAGCTCGTCCATGAAGGCGTGACGGAGCGCGAAATTGCCGATCAGATGCTCGGCCTATATCGCAAGCACGGCTGCGAGGGCTTTAGCTTTCCGCCCATCGTGAGCTTTGGCGCCAACGCCGGCGACCCGCACCACGAGCCCGACGATACGGTACTCAAGCGCGGCGACGTGGTGCTATTCGACATTGGCGGACGCCATCGCAACTACTGCTCGGACATGACACGCACGTTCTTTTGGGGCGAGCCGGACGAGGAGACGGCGCGCATCTACGACATCGTGCGCCGTGCCAACGAGGCCGCCGAGGCGCTCATCGCACCGGGCGTGCGCATGTGCGACCTGGACCGTGCCGCGCGCGACGTGATTGAGGACGCAGGCTACGGCAAATACTTTACGCATCGCCTGGGCCACTCGATCGGTCTGCAGGACCACGAGCCAGGCGACGTCTCGCTCGTCAACGAGCAGGTCGTTGAACCGGGCATGACGTTCTCCATCGAACCGGGCATCTACCTCCCCGGCCGCACCGGCGTCCGCATCGAGGACCTAGCCCTAGTGACAGAGAACGGCGTCGAGATTCTCAACGCCTACCCCCACGACCCAATCCGCCTAGACTAGCCAATGTGACAAAGGGACAGCCCCTTTGTCACATTGCGATTACGCCGCGCCACGAAAACGGCCCATCTACTACGTTTAACCCGAATGGGTCGACCATAACCGAGTTTTCGCAAAATACGCAAGCCGTCTACCTGCGGTTTTAATTTCGCGATGTTCCGTATGGTCGGGGGTAACCGGTCAAACGTAGTAGATGGGCCGTTTTCGTGGCAAGCGAGTCAACTCAGGGCACAGGGTAGCAAAAAGCCCCGTCCCAAATTGACTGCTTTTGAGTTGCGGTGATATACGGACTGTTTGAGGCTTCTGGCTTGTAAAACAGTCCGTATTTCACCGCAACTGCTGAGGGGATGGGTTAGCGGAGCAGGCCGGCTACTTCGCCGGCTAGGGTGATGGTGCCGGCTGCTACGAAGGACTCGCCCGCGGCATCGAAAGCCGCGAGGGCCTCGGGCACGCTCGGGTACACACCGGCAAGCTTGTTGGCGTCCACAAGTGCGGCGAGCTCCTCTGCCGGCAGGGCGCGATCGGAATCGGTCTGGGTCACGACTACGCGCGGAAAGGCGGGAATCAGGACGTCGACGATGCCTGCCACGTCCTTGTCGGCCAGCGCGGCGCACAGCAGCGTGGGGCGATTCTCCACGCACGGATCAATCTCGTCCAGCGCGCTCACAAAGTTCTCGCAGCTCTGGGGGTTATGGCAGGCGTCGATCAGCTTGAGCGGTTCAGTTCCCAGTACATCAAATCGGCCCGGCGTGGGGCAGCCCATAAGCGACGCATCGAGCTTGTCATGGTCGAGTTCGCGGCCCAGATAGCCCTCGCACAGCATAATCGCGCACGCGGCATTCTGCGGCTGATAGGCCGGCTTGACCATGCTCGACGTATAGATCGCACGCGGCGTGGTGCAGCTAAACTCCACGGTATCGCCCACGTGCTCCGGCACCTTGGTCGTGGCATGGTTCACCACCAGCGGCACTATGCCGCACTCGCGGCAACGGGCATCCATCACGCGCTGAACGCTCGCCTCGTGCGTACCCTCGCCCAAAACAACCAAGCGCCCGGGTTTGATAACTGCAGCCTTCTCCCCCGCAATGGCCTCGAGCGTGTCGCCCAAAATACGTGTGTGATCGAGCCCGATGCCCGTAATGGCAACGGCGACGGGATCGGTCGCACTCGTGGCGTCCCAACGACCGCCCATGCCAACCTCGAGCACGGCAACATCCACCGCGGCCTCGGCAAACACGACAAGTGCAGCGGCCGTCAGCAGGTCAAACGGCGTGATGGCATAGGCGCGCTCCCCCGCCGCCACACGACGAGCATTCACACGATGGCCCGCCTCGACGGCGGCCGAAACGCCACGGGCAAAGGCCTCGTCGCTCACGACGCGTCCATCGACCTCCATGCGCTCGGGGTAGCGAACCAGCTGCGGTGACGTATACAGCGCGGTCTTGAGCCCCTCGCCGCGAAGGATGGCGGCCGAAAAACGCGTGGTCGAAGTCTTGCCATTAGTACCGGCAACCTGAATGCAATCGAAATACTCGTCCGGACGCCCCAGCTCATCGAGCATATCGACAACCGTCTCAAGCAGAGGACCAGCATCCCCAGAAATCCGTCCCGTATCAGCAGCAAGCCCCACAGCCTCATCAAGCGAAAGCAACTCAAACGAGAACGGAACGACATAAGACCCAGAACGCTTAGCCATAACCCAAAGTCCCCCATAACAGAAAAAGAGGCCCACCAAAAAGAATGAGCCCCTCGCGTTGACAATATCAGCCTTTACCCGATTGCAGCGAGATCAAGGCCACAACCAAGTGGCCCCAACCTACCAGTTGTAAACAACCACGTAAGCGAACTAGGAGCGGCCCGACGCTTTGCTCGCCGCAAGTTCCGCACGCAAAGGACAGCACTTAATGTGCTGTCCGTCTTGCGCAGGACTGTCCGCAGCGGAGAGCAAAGCATCGGGACGCGCCCCCAAGTTAGGCCTACGAGAAGTCAGCAACCTGAGCAGTCAGTGCCGCCAGGATCTCCTTGAGCTCAGCTGCACGGTCCCTCTTCTTCTGCACCACCGCAGGCGCGGCCTTGGCCACAAAGCCCTCGTTGGCGAGCGTCTTCTCGCAACCGGCGAGCTCCTTCTGGGCCGCGGCAATCTCCTTCTCCAGGCGCGCCTTCTCGGCCGAAAGGTCGACCTTGCCCTCGAGCACCACAAAGACCTCGACGCCGCTGTCGACCACGGCGATGCTCGCGGCCGGCTTCTCGACGTCGGTACCCATGACCAGCGAGGCGGTGTTGGCCAGCGGCTCGATGGTCGAGCGCAGGCTCTCGAGCTTCTCGATGTCCTCGGCACCGGCGCGCACGACCACGTCGAGCTCGGCCTTGGGGCTCAAGCGATAACGCGAACGCGTGGCGCGGGTGGCGGAAACGACGGTGCGGCACAGCTCAAACGCGCGCTCGGCGGGCTCGTCGACGTACTTGACGTAGTCGGCGGGCTCCGGCCACTTGGCGATCATGAGCGCCTCGGCGCGGTCCACGTTGCCCTCGGCGTCCAGGTCGAGCACGCTCGCCGGCATGTTATCCCAGATCTCCTCGGTGACAAACGGCATAAGGGGGTGCATCAGGCGAATGGAGGTGTCAAGCACAAAAATCAGGTTGCGCTGCGCCTGCAGACGGCCCTCGCCCTTCAGGCGGGCCTTGGTGACCTCGACGTACCAGTCGCAGACCTCGTTCCAGAAGAACTGCTGCACACCGCGGGCCATGTCGCCAAAGGTGTAGTTCTCGATGCCCTCGGTGACCATCTTCACGGCCTTTGCCAGGCGGCTGAACATCCAGGCGTCGGCCGGCGTCTCCACGACGGGCTCACCGGGCGTGTAGCCCTCCATGTTCATGAGCAGGAAGCGGCTGGCGTTCCAGATCTTGGTCACAAACGACTTGGCCTGCTCGGTACGTGGACTGTCGATAAGCTTCTTAGTCTTCTTGTCGATGTTCGCGTCGAACTTAACATCCTGGTTGTTGGTGCACAGCGTAAGCAGGTTGTAGCGCATGGCGTCGGCGCCGTACATGCCAATGAGGTCCATGGGGTCAACGCCGTTGCCCTTGGACTTGGACATGCGGCTGCCGTCCTTGGCCAGAATCGTCGGGTAGATGACGACGTCCTTAAACGGCACCTCGTCCAGGAAGTACAGCGAGCTCATGACCATGCGAGCAACCCACAGCGCGATGATGTCGCGCGCGGTGACGAGCGCCGTCGTGGGGTGATGCCCCTCGAGCAGCTCCGGCTTTTGCGGCCAGCCCTGCGTGGCGAAAGTCCACAGCTGCGAGCTAAACCACGTGTCCAACACGTTCTCGTCCTGGTGCACGTGATGACCGCCGCACTTGGGGCACACATCGGTGTCCTCGGTAAGGGCGTCCTCCCAGCCGCAGTCCTCGCAGTAGAACACGGGGATGCGGTGGCCCCACCACAGCTGGCGGCTGATACACCAGTCCTTGAGGTTCTCCATCCAGGTGGTGTAGGTCTGCGTCCAACGCGCGGGGTGGAAGGTGACCTTGCCAGAGTTGACGGCGTCGAGCGCCGGCCCCTTGAGCTTATCGACGGCGACGAACCACTGCTCAGACAGCCACGGCTCCAGTGCGGCGTCGCAACGGTAGCAGTGCATGACGGAGTGATCGAGGTCCTCGACGTGATCGAGCAGGTCGTGCTCCTCGAACCACTTGATGACGGCCTCGCGGCACTCGTCGCGGTTCATGCCGGTGAACTCGCCGTAGCCCTCGACGACCACCGCGTGCTCGTCGAAGATGTTGATCTGCGGCAGGTCGTGGGCCTGACCCATGGCGTAGTCGTTGGGGTCGTGAGCAGGCGTTACCTTGACGAAGCCAGAGCCGAAATTGGCGTCGACATGCCAATCCTCAAAGATGGGGATCTCGCGGTTGACGATCGGCAGCATGACGGTCTTACCCACAAAGGCGGCCTTCTCGGGGTCCTTCGGGGAGACAGCGACGCCCGTGTCGCCGAGCATGGTCTCGGGGCGCGTGGTGGCAACGACGATGTAATCCTGGCCGTTGACCGGCTCGGTCAGCGGGTAGCGCAGGTGCCACAGGTGGCCCTTCTCGTCCTTATATTCGGCCTCGTCGTCCGAGATGGCGGTGGTGCAGTTGGGGCACCAGTTAACGATACGCTTGCCACGGTAGATCAGGCCGTCGTGGTACCAATCGCAGAAGACCTTGCGCACGGCCTGTGCGTAATCCTCGTCCATGGTGAAGCGCTCGTTGTCGAAGTCGACGGAGCAACCCATGCGCTTGATCTGCTCGACGATGATGCCGCCGTACTCGTGGGTCCAATCCCAGCAGGCGTCGACAAACTTGTCGCGACCGATCTCCAGGCGGCTGATGCCCTCACTCTTGAGCTTCTTGTCGACCTTAGTCTGCGTGGCGATACCGGCGTGGTCGGTACCCAGCACCCAACGCGTGGACTTGCCGCGCATGCGGGCCATACGGATGATGGCGTCCTGGATGGAGTCGTCGGTGGCGTGACCCATGTGGAGCTTGCCGGTCACGTTGGGAGGCGGAATGGTGACGGTGCAGTCGCCCACGCCCTCACGGCGCTTGTAGTAGCCGCCGTCGAGCCACTTCTGCAGGATCGCCGGCTCGTTGGTCGACGGATCGTAGTTCTTGGGCATCTCTTCCATATATCTCTCCCTTGCCCGTCGGCGTGTCCGCATGCTTGGTTTTCGCTCGGTCAGGTCCTGACTCGCACGAAGAGCACATTAAGTGCTCTTCGGCTCGTGCGGAATCTACGAAAACCAAGCAGGCGGACACGCCTTAGGTATCGATTACTTCAGTCTGAAGGTACTAACTTGACAATCTCACAGAATAGCACAGGCATACCTGCCGAAAAGGGACAGGTTTATTTTGGTAGGTTTTATCAGGGGAAACGACATTTGCCCATATAAAACCGACCAAAATAAACCTGTCCCTAAATGGCAGGCCCCGCGGTGGTTGCCGCGGGGCCTGGATTCAAGCTATTTACCCGTAGATGCGCTGGGGTTGTTCTTCGCCCTTTACGGAGGCTTCGGTCACGACGACCTTGGAAACGCCCTCCTCGCTGGGGAGGTCGAACATCGTCTGCTGCAGCACGTCCTCGCAGATGGAGCGCAGGCCGCGGGCGCCGGTCTTGCGGGCGAGCGCCATGCGGGCGATCTCGTGCAGGGCGGCATCCTCAAACTCAAGCTCAACGTCCTCGAGCTGGAACATCTTGCGGTACTGACGCACCACGGCGTTCTTGGGCTCAGTCAGGATCGACACCAGGTCGTCCTCGTCGAGCGCCTGCGTCTGGGTGACAACGGGCGTACGGCCCACAAACTCGGGAATCATGCCAAAGGCGTTGAGGTCCTGCGGGAGCACCTGACGCAGCAGGTCGTTCTCGTCGACCGAGGTGGGGCCGGCAATCTCGGAGTTAAAGCCCACACCCTTGTTGCCCACGCGGTCGGCGATGATCTTGTCCAGGCCCACAAAGGCTCCGCCGCAGATAAACAGGATGTTGGTCGTGTCAATCTGCAGCAGCTCCTGCTGGGGATGTTTACGGCCGCCGGTGGGCGGAACGCTAGCCACCGTGCCCTCGAGAATCTTAAGCAGCGCCTGCTGAACGCCCTCGCCCGAAACATCGCGGGTGATGGAGAGGTTCTCGGCCTTGCGGGCGATCTTGTCGATCTCGTCCACGTAGATAATGCCCACCTGAGCGCGCTCAATGTCGCCATCGGCGGCGTTGATGAGCTTGAGCAGGATGTTCTCCACGTCCTCGCCAACGTAACCGGCCTCAGTAAGCGCGGTGGCATCGGCGATGGCAAACGGCACCTCGAGGATGCGCGCGAGCGTCTGAGCGAGCAGGGTCTTGCCGGTGCCGGTGGGACCGAGCAGCAGGATGTTAGACTTGGCGAGCTCTACCTCGTCCATATCGTCGTCGAACTGCGAGCCCATGTCGTCATCAAAGGCAGACACCGCAGCGCCGCCCTCAATCACGCGGCGATAGTGGTTGTACACGGCCACCGACATGGCGCGCTTGGCGTCCTCCTGACCCATAACATAGGCCGAAAGCTCGTCATAGATCTCGTGCGGCGTCGGCACGTGCGTGATGACCTGGCGGTCGTCCTCGAGCTCAAAGCCCTCGGTCTCGGGGTCCACGGCGGGCTGGGATGCAGCCTGGCCGTGGTCGTTGAGGAAGCCCGGCAGCTTGCCGTTGCGGGCAGCGTCCATAAAGTCCGAAGCCAGCGACTCCTCAAGGATCTCGGAGCAGGCGGCGACGCACTCGTCACAGATAAAGATGTTGGTCGGACCCTTTACGAGGCGACGGACCTGGCCCTGCTCTTTTCCGCAAAAGGAGCAGCGGATGGGGTTGCCGTTCTCGTCAAAGTTGTCCTGCATGTTACCTGCCATCCTAGGCGTCCTTCGCGGCGAGATCGCGCGAGGTGACGATACGGTCGATCAGACCGTAGTCGAGGGCCTCAGAAGCGGTCAGGTAGTTGTCGCGCTCGGTATCGGCCTGGACCTTTTCGATAGGCTGGCCAGAGGCGTCGGACAGGATCTGGTTGAGCTCGCGGCGAGTCTTCTTGATCTCCTCGGCAACGATCTCAATCTCGGTCTGCTGACCCTGGGCACCGCCGCTGGGCTGGTGAATCATGACCTTGGAGTGCGGCAGGCAGAAGCGCTTACCCTTGGCGCCGGCCGAAAGCAGCACAGCGGCCATGGACGCGGCCATACCGACGCAGATGGTGGAGACCTGCGGCTTGATGAAGTTCATGGTGTCCAGAATCGCCAGGCCGGAGTAGACCTCGCCACCGGGCGAATTGATGTAGAGCGAGATATCCTTCTCGGCATCCTGGCTCTCAAGATGCAGCAGCTGGGCAACGACCAGGTTGGCGCTGACGGAGTTAATCTCCTCGCCCAAGAAAATGATGCGGTCGTTGAGCAGGCGCGAATAGATATCGTAGCTGCGCTCGCCGCGCGGCGTCTGCTCGATAACGTATGGCACGAGGGCGGAATCGAACTTGGCGATCATACGCATCTCCATTTCTCTTACGGACCAATAGTGGTTCTAGATAAACGTACGGTGCCCGCATGCTATGCATTGGCTGGCACCGTACGAAGCAACCGGATAACCGGTGTATAACTTTACCCCATCACGGGCGCACCCATGCGCTCGCGGGCAAGGTGGCGAGAATTACTCGGCGTCCTTGGCGGTCTCGTCGACCTCGGTCACCTTGGCGTTCTCAACCAGGTGGTCGACGGCCTTGGAGCGACGGATGGACTCGCGGACAGCAGGCATACGGCCATCGGCGATGAACTCGGCCTTGGAAGCCTCGACGTCCTTGACGCCAGCCTTCTCGAACTCGGCGTTGATGTCGTCCTCGGTGACCTCGATCTTGAGCTCACGGGCGAGGGCGTCCAGAGCCAGGGACTCACGGGCAACGTCGTTGGCCTGCTTGTGCAGGTCGCCGATGAACTGCTCCATGGTCAGACCGGAAGCGGGCAGCCAGGTGTCCAGGGTCATGCCGCGGGCAGCGAGGTTGGACAGGAAGTTCTGGCCAAGCTCCTCAAAGACGGACTGCTCGTAGTCGGCATCCATCTCGTCGAGCTGCAGGCGCTCGGCGAGAGCGGAGACGCAACGGTTCTCCTTCTCGGCCGGGAGGCGAGAAGCCTTGTCCTGCTCGATCTCGATCTTGATGGCGTCGCGCATGGCCTCGATGCTGTCGAAGCCAAAGTCGGACTTGACGAGCTCGTCGGTGAGCTCGGGGGTGTTGCGGACCTTGATGCCCTTGACGGTGACCTCGACGGTGTGGGTCTCGGCCTCCTCGCCCTCCTCGACCTCGTCGGTCCAGGTGACGGTCTTAACGTCGTCAACGTTAGCGCCGATCAGAGCCTCGTTGAACTCCTTGGGGTTGCTGTCGCTACCGGCGATGAGCATGCGGCCCTCGGCGGCAAAGTTGTCGGCGTTCTCGACGGCCTTGAGGTCGACGGTGACGTAGTCCTCGGCCTCGACGGCGCGACCCTCGACGTCCTCGAAGGTGGCACGGTAGTTGAGGAGCATCTCGACCTGGTTGTTGATCTCGGACTCGGTGACCTCCGCAGGGGGCATCTCGATCTCGACAGCGTCGAAGGAGGAGAGCTCAGCGGCGGGACGCAGGGAGAACTCGACGGTGTAGGTGTAGTCCTCGTGATCCTTGGCGAGGTCGAGCTCCTTGTAGTCACCGTTCTTGGTGGGGACGATGTCCAGCTCGTTGAGGACGACGGGCTCGTTGGCGGCGATCAGATCGTTGGTGGCCTGAGCGAGGGTAGCCTCGGCGCCAAGAGCAGAGTCGATGACCGGACGGGGAGCCTTGCCGGCGCGGAAGCCCGGGAAGCGGTACTTCTTGGCGGTGTCCTTGTAGGCCTTCTTGATCGCGGCGTCGACGTCGGCGGCCGGGATGGTGACCGTAGCGGTGAGCTTGGCGTCCTTGACGTCAGAAGCGGTGATGTTCAACACGTTCCTCCTCATACTGCCCAGCTTATCTGAGGTGCTGGTACCTTTATGCAACAAAGAGTCGCGACGGCGGGAGCCGACGCAGGTGCATTGGTGCGGGCGAAAGGACTCGAACCTTCACGGGAATCCCACCAGAACCTAAATCTGGCGCGTCTACCAATTCCGCCACGCCCGCATGAGCGCACAGACTAGGAATGATAGCAGATACGAACGGCAAGCGCACGCACACCTTTTACAAGCTCACGACCTCACCACGAGTGCAAGCCAATAGAGCACGCCGCCCCATCTCATAAGTTGCGGTGGAATAGGGACTGTTTGGGGCTCCAGTCCTCCAAAACAGCCCCTATTCCACCGCAACTTCGATGGGACCCGGCAGTCAGGCGGTGCTGGCCATGCGCCGGAAAGCGTGTCCCGGCTTGGGGCCTCGGAATGGGATGCAATTTCCGCTATAGCCATCAACCGGAAACTGCAACCCGTTTTGAGCCCCTATTCCGGGATGCACTTTCCGCCAAGGGCCTCAAACGGAAACTGCAGCCCACAATTCAGTTGAAAAGTGGGCTGCAGTTCCCCCGGGCTAGGCAATGAGCGGATACAGCGCCTCCTCGCCTACTCCCCCAGCAGGGCCTTCTCGGGCGTGATCGGCAGCGAGCGAACCTGGTGGCCGGTGGCGTGTGCGACGGCCGAGGCCACGGCGGCGAGCGGCGTGTTGATGACGACCTCGCCGATCGACTTGGCACCAAACGGGCCCGTCGGCTCGTAGCTCGGCTCAAAGGCCACGCGAATACTGCCGATATCCAGACGCGTGGGCAGCTTGTAGCTCATAAAGTTGCCGGTGCGCAGGCGACCGCGGTCGTCGTGCTCGACAATCTCGTAGAGCGCGTGACCGATGCCCTGGGCAATGCCACCCTCGGCCTGGACGCGCGCGAGCGCCTCGTTGATCACAGTGCCGCAGTCGACGGCCGCCGCGTAGTCCACCACAGTCACCTTGCCGGTGGCCTTGTCGACCTCGACCTCGGCAATGCCGGCCATAAACGGCGGGGGCGAAACGGGCAGGCAGGCAGAGGCATGCGAGGTGAGCGCGTCGCCACCCGCGATGTTCTTGACGCACAGGTTGGCAAAGTCGCGCAGCGTGAGGTAGCGGTTCTGCTCGCGCGCGGCACGCTCGTCGGACAGGCGCACGTACTGGCCATCGAAGACCACATCGGTGGCGTCCACATCCCACATCTGGGCGGCCTTGGCGCAAATCTTCTCGCGCAGCTCGGTCGCGGCGTTCTTGGCGGCAAGGCCCGTCACGTACGTACCCGAGCTCGCGTACGAGCCGGCGTCGAACGGCGACACATCTGTGTCCACGCCGCGCACCACGATCAGCGAGCTCTCCACGCCCAGCTCCTCGGCGGCAATCTGCGCCAGGATCGTGTCGACGCCCATGCCGTTATCGGTGGCGCCGGTGCCGATGGTAATGAAGCCGTCCTCTTCCAGGCGCATGTCGATGCCGGCGATGTCGACATTGGAGATGCCCGAGCCCTGCATGGTGAGCGCACAGCCCAGAGCACGCACGCGGTCGCCCAGGTCGACGGCTAGTGGCTTGTCGCGCCAACCGATCATGTCCATTGCGCGTAGCAGGCAGCGGTCGAGCGCGCAGGCGTTGAGTTTCTCGTTGTAATACTGCGGCATGATCTCGCCCTCGCGCACGATGTTCTTAAGGCGCAGGTCGGCGGGGTCCATGTGCAGCATGTCGGCGAGCTCGTTGACGGCGCTCTCCACGGCAAACTGGCCCTGGGTGGCACCGTAGCCGCGATACGCGCCGCCGCGGTTGGTGTTGGTGTAGACGGCGTCCCAGCTAAAGCGGCTCGCCTTCACATGGTTGTAAATAGGCAGGCTCTTGTGGCCCGAAAGGCCGATCGTCGTGGTGGCATGCTCGCCATACGCGCCGGCGTTGGACAGCGTATGCAGGTCGATGGCCGTGATGGTGCCGTCGTTCATGGCGCCCAGCTTAACGGTCATCTGCATCTGGTGGCGCGAGTTGCCCGCGGTGATGGTCTCCTCGCGGGTGTAGCAGCAATAGCTCGGACGGCCGGTCTGCTGGGTGACAAACGCCACGAAGATCTCGCAGCAGCCCGTCTGCTTGGAGCCAAAGCCGCCGCCGATGCGCGGCTTAATGACCTGCACCTGCGACTGCGGAATGTCGAGCGACTGAGCGACCATGCGGCGCACGTGGAAGGGTACCTGCGTAGAGGTGGTCACCGAGATACGCCCGAACGCATCGGTCGTCGCGAAGGCGCGGAAGGTTTCCATGGGCGCGGTCTGGGTGGCCTGGCTGGTGTAGGTGCGCTCAAAGACGATGTCGCTCTGGGCGAAGGCCTCGTCAAGGTTGCCAAAATCGCTGGTACCGCTGCACACCAGGTTGCGCGGAACGTCGCCGCCCTGCGGGAACATAAAGGTCACGTCGCCCTCGGGGTGGACCACGATGTCGTTATCGAGTGCCTGGGTAAAGTCGAGCAGGGGCTCGAGCACCTCGTAGTCGACCTTGATGAGCTTGAGCGCCTTGTCGGCAGCCTCCTCGGTCTCGGCGGCGACGATCGCCACCTCCTCGTTTTGGTAACGGACGAGGTTCTCGAGAATCAGGCGGTCGTAGGGACTCGGCTGCGGATAGCTCTGGCCGGCGATGGTAAAGCGGCGCTTGGGCACGTCCTCGTAGGTGTAGACGCCCACGACGCCGGGCACCTTCAGGGCGCGCGACGTATCGATGGAGCGGATCTTGGCGCGGGCATAGGGGCTGCGCTTGAGTTTGACGATCAGGGCGCCGGCGGGCACCATGTCGCCCGTGTAGACGGGACGACCCTCGAGCAGGGCCTTCGAGTCCTTCTTGGGCTGCTTCTTGGTGATCTGCTTGTACGCGACACCGTCGGAGCTCGTCTCGTTGACGGGCAGCTCGGGCATCTCAAAGCCAACCTGCACGCCGGACTCGTTGAGGAAGCGCACAATGGCGCGCAGCTGGCTTTCGTAGCCACTGCAACGGCAGAGGTTGCCGGCGAGCTGGCGCGAGAGCTCCTCGCGCGTGGCGACGAGGCTCGGGTCCTCCTTGGCGGCGCGGGCAAGCGCCAGCACGTTCATGATAAGACCGGGGGCGCAAAAACCGCACTGCTCGGCGCCTTCGGCAGCCATCGCACGGGCGAGCGCCTCGGACTCGGCCTTAAGGCCCTCGAGCGTGGTGATGGAGCGGCCCTCGACGCGAGCGGCGGGAACCGAGCAGCTCAGCACCGGGTCGCCGTCGAGCCACACCGTGCACAGACCGCAGTTGGTGGTCTCGCAGGCGCAGCGCACCGACGCGCAGCCCTGCTCGCGCAGCAGCGCAAAGAGCATGGTGTCGGGGGCAATCTGAACCTTGACCTTGCGGCCGTTGAGCGTAAAGGAAAGATCGATGAGTTTGGCAGCCATTAGCGCACCTCGCTAGAATCGACGCCGGGCACGCGGCGGCAGGAATACTCGTCCGTGGCGAACTTAGGAATCTGCACGCCCTCGAGCTCGCGGGCAAGCGCGGCCGAAAGCTCGATGCCGGCGGCGCGGCGCACGGCCTGGATGGCGAGCGGGGCCGAGATGCGGCGGCGGTAGTCGGCCGAGCCCCACAGGTTGGTGCCGTAGCCCAGCGAGCGCACGGATGCGGCCAGGGCGCGAAGCTCGTCCTCGGAAGGATGCTCGTTGGTAAGGCCGCACGCCTCGCCCTGCAGCAGGGTCGCGCGCAGCGGGCGAGCGCCCACGGTGACGTGCCAGGAGCCGTCCCACCAGGCGGCGGTGACGTTGAGCGAGGGGAAGTCGGTCGCGGCCTTGCGCACGGTCTCATAGCTTGCGCGGTAATCGTGCTTAACGACCACCACGTGCTCGATCACGTCGCGCACGTAGCCCATGTCGACAAACTCGGCGAGCGGCACGCGGCCGGCGCCTGTCAGCTCAACATAGGAATCGAGCGCGAGGAAGGCGGAGAGAACGTCCGAGAAGCCAAAGCGGCCGTAGATGCTGCCGCCCACTGTGGCGGTATTGCGCAGCTGCACGCCCACGATATCGTGGACGGCGAACTCAAAGACGTTGTTGACAAGCGCGTTGAGCTCGACATAGCGCTCGAGCTGGCGCAGGGTGCACATGGCGCCGATGCGAAACTCGGTCTCGGTCTCCTCGATCTGATCGAGTCCGCAGGCCGAAAGGTCAATCGCCGTCGCCACGCGACGCGAACCCAGGCGCATCCAGATGCCGCCGCCCACAATCTTGTTGTTGCGGTTCTTCTGTAAGAGCTCATAGGCTTCGGCCGCGTTTCCAACACGGACGTAGGTACCGAACTTGAGCACGTTCTCCCCCATCTCTTCACTTGTCCAGTACTTTTAAGTGTACCAAACGAGGGGCCGCACACCGTTTTAGGACAAAATCCACCCACCCATCCATAACTTGCGGTGATATACGGACTGATTAGCCGTTCTGGGGCGCTAAACAGTCCGTATTTCACCGCAAGTTATGAGGAGTCCTCCGGGATAGAAAAGGCTCCCAGCCGGAATGGCTGGGAGCCTCATCACATGCTATATCGAGCGAAGATTTAGCAGACGCCCTGGGCGAGCATGGCATCGGCGACCTTCAGGAAGCCGGCGATGTTGGCGCCCATGACAAAGTTGCCCTCCTCGCCGTACTCCTTGGCGGTGTCGTCCACGTTGTGGAACATGCCGCGCATGAGCTGCTCGAGCTTGCCGTCGACCTCCTCGAAGGTCCAAGACAGGTGCTCGGCGTTCTGGCTCATCTCCAGGCCGGACACGAGCACGCCGCCGGCGTTGGCAGCCTTGCCGGGCATAAAGGCGACGCCGTTCTCCTGGAAGTAGGTCGTGGCCTCGATGGTCGTGGGCATGTTTGCGCCCTCGCCGACCACCTTGCAGCCGTTGGCGACGAGCGCCTGGGCGTCCTCGAGCAGCAGCGTGTTCTCGCGAGCGCAGGGCAGCGCGATATCGCAGGGAAGCTGCCACACGCCGCGGCCGTCGCCCTCGTGCCACACGGCGTTGGGCTTCTCGTCAACGTACATAGCGAGCGTAACGCCCTTGTCGTGGCCAGAGCGCTTCTTGTTGTAGATGTGCTCGAGCACGGTGTAGTCGATGCCGTCGGGATCCTCGACCCAGCCGTGGGTATCGGAGCAGGCGAGCACCTTGCCACCGAGCTGAGTGACCTTCTGGACCGCGTAGATAGCGACGTTGCCGGAGCCGTGAACGACGACGTTCTTGCCCTCGAATGAGTCGCCGCGGCTCTTGAGGTACTCGTCCACAAAGTAGGCCAGACCGTAACCGGTGGCCTCGGTACGGGCGAGCGAGCCGCCAAAGGAGAGGCCCTTGCCGGTAAGGACGCCGGTCCACTCGTTGGTCAGGCGCTTGTACTGACCGAACAGGTAGGCAACCTCGCGGCCGCCAACGCCCAGGTCGCCGGCGGGAACGTCGGTGTTGGGGCCAATGTGGCGATAGAGCTCGGTCATGAAGGACTGGCAGAAGTGCATGATCTCATTGTTGGACTTGCCCTTGGGGTCAAAGTCGGAGCCGCCCTTGCCGCCGCCCATGGGAAGGGTGGTCAGGCTGTTCTTAAGGATCTGCTCCAGACCCAGGAACTTGAGCATACCCAGGGTGACCGTCGGGTTAAAGCGCAGGCCGCCCTTGTAGGGTCCAATGGCAGAGTTGAACTCGACGCGATAGCCGCGGTTGACCTGAACCTTGCCCTGGTCGTCGACCCAGGGAACACGGAACATGACGATGCGCTCGGGCTCGACGAGGCGCTCCAGCAGGGCGGCCTCCTCGTACTCGGGGTGGGCGTCGAGCGCCGGCTGGATGGTGCCGAGGATCTCGGTCGCGGCCTGGATGAACTCAGGCTGCTCGGGATAGCGGGCCTTGAGCTCTTCGAGAACTTTCTGCGTGTAGCTCATGCTTCCTCCAATTGATGGAAAAGAAAAGTGTCGTTCGAGGCGCCCCATGCGCCCCGAGCTTTATCGAGTATGGATAATATCGCACTGTTGCAGCAAAGTTTCGCATAAGCCGACGAGCAGATGTTTCGTTTTGATTACGATGCAGGTAGAAGCGTTTTTGGGCACCTGACGAACAAATCGCGTGTTTCGAAGCTGTTTCGTCCACATGTTCCGAACCACCACATTGGGGACAGGCACCTTTGTGGTGGTGTTGGTGATTAGAGGACGAGCTGATGGTAGTCGGCGGGGGTTATGCGGCCTTCGGTGGCGGCGCGAAAGGCGGCGAGTGCATCGCCCGAGAACGGCATGGCCCAGCACAGCCCGCAGCCGGCGGTGATGGAGCCGGGCAGCGGCATGATGCGCCCGGGCACACCGGCGGCAAGGCACAGCTGCTCGCATTCCATCACATCGAAGGTGCTATCGAACGAAACGATGATCTTGCGTTCGTGATCAGGGGCATCGCCAAACGAGGCCTCGCGGTGCGACTCGCGATACGCAGCCGCCGCTGCCTCTTCCTCGGCCGTATGTCCACAGCCGCCACAGCCGCAGGTGCAAGGCTCGGACCCATCGCAGGTGCAAGGTTCTCCCGTGTCGGGACAAATATCGTGAGACATGGCAACTCCAATCGTCTAGGCGAGCAACTCGGCCGCCGCAAACTCCTCGGGCGTATTGACGTTTTCGAAGCAGAGCGTCGAGCCTGCGACCGCGACAATCTGAGGCTCGTCCAAATACCCGGCGTTCACCCGGTCGATCAGGCAACGAATGCGCTGGCGGTCACCGGCGAGCAGCTCATAAGCAATCGGCGAGCAGGTCTCACGGCGCCAGACGGCGCAAAGCGGCTCAATGCCACGCTCCTCGCGCGGCACGAACACATCGAGCGCCTCGGCCTCAACATGATCGGCAAGCGCGCCGATGAGCTCCGGCGAAACAAACGGCATATCGCAGGCGACGATCGCCACGAGCGGCAATCGGGCCGCGGCCAACGAACTCGCGATGCCGCGCATGGCGCCCGCCGGCCCCTCAAGGTCCGACACTATTCGCGGTACCAGGCCGCCAAACGCGCGCTCCTCAAGGTAGGCAAGCTCGCTGGGACGCGAAGTCGTCACGACCAACTCGCCGGCAACTGGCGCCAGCCGACCCAGCACGCGTTCGATGAGCGGCTCGCCGCAAAACGCCATGCGAGCCTTATCACAGCCCATGCGCGAGGACAGCCCACCCGCTTGGACGACACAAGAAAGATCGGCACGTCTTACGGTAGTCATACGGCAAAACACCTCCATCGGCATGCTCGAAACCCGGCGCACGAAGCTAAATACAGCCACCGAAATAGCAGCGCTACGAAAAGCTCGTGCAAAAACAAAACAGCGCCTTTGCGGCACGCAGCAAGACCGCGAGCACAAAAGCGCTGGTAGCGTATGGCGGGAACGTATGTGAATCGAACACATCCAAGACGTTTTGCACGCCTCGCAACGGTTTTGAGGACCGCGGAGCCCACCGGAGCCCATCCGTTCCCAAGTGCGGCGGTATTTTACCAAACCGAGCAGCCAATCTAGCGCAGGGAGCGCAGGCCGCCGGCCTCCTTGTCGAGCACCGTAAAGCGCACGGCATCCAGGTGTTCCAAGATGCTGATGGCGCGTTTGCGCGACACACCCAGGGCCTCGCGCAGCACGCTCGTGGTGGCAGCGCCGCCGGCTGCCTCAATGGCAGCGGCAACAAGCTCGCGCGCATGGGCCTCGGCGGCAGCGGACAGGGCAACGTCGCGCTCGACCTTAACGATCGAGCGGTTGAGCGAAAGCTCGCGCAGGGCACGCGTCATGGTGTCGCGGCCGAGCTGCAGCTGTTCGCCCACCTCGGGAAGCGCCGGTGCATCCAGGCCGGCCTCGTCAAGCAGCGCGACGATCCGCTCGCAGGCCTCTCGCACCACGCGTGCCGCCGCGGCGGCCGAATGCGGATCGAATACCTCGGCGCCCTCGGCGGCGCACACGCCACGCGAGCAGCCCTCGGCAATCAGAGCCGCGGCAACGCCATCATCAGCGGCAGGCCACGCAGCATGGGCAACGGCGCCGGGCGTAAAGCCCGTCTCCTTGGGGGCAGCCGCGTGCATGGCGGACAGGGTCGCCGCCAGTGCATCCATCGCGGCGTCGAGCACGGCGGCATTCACATACAGCGCATCGCCCGAGCCGGCAAGCTTGTAAACAACACCTCGCGCCACCAGCTCGTTCAGCGCGGCGTCGGCCCCACCGGAAACAAGATCTAGCGCTGCGGCAACGTCGGCAACCACGACCGGCAACGCCTGCAGCGCCAGCCACGCATCCACACCAGCGACGGCATCGCCGACCTCAAGCGCTGCAAGCAGCGCGCGCTCCCCCGCCGAAAGCTCGCGCGAGCGACGGCAGCGCGAAAGCAGCACACGCCCGCCGCCAATGAGCATAACGGGCGAATACGACAGCACCACGGCATGGTCTCCGGCACGCAGCGGCAGCGGCTCCTCCAAGCGCACTTGTACGGTACGGGTCTCGCCCACCGCCATGGGGGCCTCGCCCTCCAAAAGCATGATGCGGCCGACGGCCTCGGCCGTGCCGGCCATCACATGCACGCGCGCGCCCGACTCGAGCACGCGCGGCTTGGCGCCCTCGCGGCCCAGGTAGGTGAACGTCATCATAAAGCGTAACGTCTGACCAAAACGGTCCGCCACGCCCAACATCTCGCCGCGGTCAAGTGCCGCGACACCGTCACCAACCAGGTTGAGCGCCACGCGTTGCCCAGGCAGCGCGCGCGGCGTATCGCCATGCACTTGAATCCCGCGCACACGACAGACCGTACGCGACGGCAAGGCCATCAGCTCATCGCCCACCGCAACCGGCGCATCGTGCAGCGTTCCCGTCACGACGGTGCCGACGCCCTTGATCGTAAAGCAGCGGTCAATCGGCAGGCGCGGCGCGGCATCGCTCCGATCGGAACGGTCGCGGCAGACGTCCCAGCAGGCACTTACTTGCTCGTCGAGCACCGCAAGCAGCCCGTCAATCCCCTCGCCCGTCTTAGACGACACGGGCACAATCGGCGCACCCGCAAACACGGTACCCGACAAAAAATCATCGACATCGAGCTCGGCAAGCTCGGTCATCTCGGCATCGGCCAGGTCACACATCGTCAGCGCCACCACCATATGCGTGACGCCCAGCAGCTCCAGCACGTGCACGTGCTCGCGCGTCTGCGGCATTACACCCTCAACGGCAGAGACCACCAGCACGGCAACGTCGATGCCTGTCGCACCCTGCACCATGGCGCGCAGGTAATGCGCGTGGCCCGGCACGTCGACCAGGCCGACGATCTTGCCACTCGGCAGTGCCAGCTCGCCAAAGCCCAGCTCCACGGTCATACCGCGACGGCGCTCAACCTCCAGACGGTCGGGATTCTTGCCGGTCAGTGCCTCGATCAGCGCCGACTTACCGTGGTCGACGTGGCCCGCCGTGCCAACGATAACGGGGCACTCCACCAGCGCCTGAGCCTCACTCATCGAGCAATCGCCTTCTTAACGCACGCGACGAGCGTCGATGCCGCCGTCTCGATATCGCGGTCGCCCACGAGCGTGCGTACATCAAACAGAATGCGGTCGTGCGAGGCGCGCGTGACGACCGGCGTGTCGAAATCTTGGACGAGCGAGCGCTTGAGCGCGTCAACGGAAAGACGCTCATCGACGAGGCGCACGGCAACGCACATGGTGGGCAGCTCGACGGTAGGCAGCGAGCCGCCGCCGGGAGTCGACGACTCCTCGACGATTTCCGCCTGCACGGCGCGCGGGCAACCCGCCTTATCGAGGCCCGCCACCATCAGCTCGCGCAGTTTGCGTGCGCGGCGCTCCAGATGAGCCTGCGGAAGCGTGAGCATGTTGAGCACCGGCACCTCGCGATGGGCCACATCCGCCCCATCCATGTAAATGCGCAGTGTAGCCTCGAGCGCCGCCAGTGCGAGCTTGCCCGGACGCAGGGCACGCATAAGCGGATGCGACCCGCAGGCCTGGACCAGATCGCGACGACCCATGATAATGCCCGCCTGCGCGGCACCCAGCAGCTTATCACCCGAGCACGACACGATATCGAGCCCTGCCGAAACCGAAGCCGGCGTGGTTTCTTCGCCGCCGCGCACCAAGATGTCGTCGGGCAACAGCGCGCCCGAGCCCTGGTCCTCGTAGAACAGCAGGCCGTGCTTATGGGCCAGTGCGGCGAGCTCCCTTGAGCTCACTTCCTCGTGAAAACCCTCGATGCGATAGTTGGAAGGATGGACCTTGAGGATCATGGCCGTATCGGGTGTGATGGCTTGCTCATAATCTGCCAGGTGCGTGCGGTTGGTGGCGCCGACCTCGACGAGTTTGGCGCCCGAAGCCTCCATAACATCGGGGATACGGAAGCTGCCGCCAATCTCGACAAGCTCGCCGCGGCTGACGATAACCTCTTTGCCCGCAGCATGAGTCGCCAGCACCAGCAACACTGCGGCGGCGTTGTTGTTGACCACAAGCGCGTCCTCGGCACCGGTGAGAGAGCGAATCAGCTGCGCGGCGTGCTCCTTGCGCGACCCGCGCGAACAGGTGTCGACGCTGTACTCGAGCGTGCTATACCCGCGCGCGACCTCGGCCACGGCTTTGGCAGCTGATTCCGCGAGCGGGGCGCGACCCAGGTTGGTATGGATAACCACACCCGTGGCGTTGACGGCGGGACGCAGGCTCGGCAGCGCGGAGCGATGCGCACGCCACTCGATGGCCGAGGCCAGCTCGCGCTTGGAACGCGGGGCGGCGCCGGCACGAATCGCGGCGCGCTCCTCATCGAGCTCGGCCGTGACGGCGGCATGCACCACCGCGTCGCAGGTCTCCCCCGCCGCCTTCACAACCGGCCACTCTGCGAGCAGCTCGTTGACGGAAGGAATGGCGCGAAGGCGGGCGCGTACCTCATCGGACATGTTCTGGCTATCGCTCATGTGCGACCTTTCAAAACCAAAGGTGAATCAATCGTTCGAACGTCAAACTATCAGCCAATTCGATCGGCTGAGTCAATCAATCGCTATTATCCTCGCGTGCCGCGATCTTTTCCACGCGAACGGCGTTTTCCTGGGTGAGCGCGGCGCCCGTCAACGGGTCCCAACGCAACGGTGTATGGTCGAGCGGGCCCACGCCCAAGGCTTGAGCGCCACCGGCATCGGCGCCAAACAAACGCCCGCCGGGGGCGGCCGAGGTGAAGATGCACGCCGGATGCAGATACGGCGTCGTCTCCACGTGCACGCGGTCGCGGCCCAAATCGCTCACGAGTTCGACGATCTCGCCGTCGAAGATGCCCATGCGCGCAGCGACATCGGCATTCATCTGCACGGCATCCAGGTCCGACCCAGCCTCGGCGGCACCTTGGACCGCAAGCCTGCGCGAGGTATGCGACTCAAAGGGCCGGTTACCGCTAATGAGGCGAAACATCCCCGGGCTGGGCTCCACCATCGGCGCGATCCAGCCTGGCACGCGTCCCAGGCCGGCACGCTCCCATACGTCACTTGCCAGCGCAATCTTGCCGCCGGCAAGCGGAATCACCGGCTCACCCGTGCGCGACGGCAGCGCCACGCCCGTATCGGCCCAACCGCGTTCCTTGAGCTCGTCCAGATTGATCCCAAAAGGCGCCACCTGGGCAGCCGCCAGATCGTCAGACGTAAACTGGAAGTACTCGCCCACGCCACACGCCTGCGCCAGACCAGCAAAGATCTCCCGACCGGGACGCGTGTCGTCATGCTGCACGGGCAGCACGGCATTGCGGTAGAACACGCGCGCATCGTTGGCGCCTGTCACCGTTCCCACGCCGCGGTCGGCCTCCAGATACGTCACGTCGGGCAGCACGAAATCAGAAGCACGCGCCGTCTCGGACCAGCGAATATCAATCGTCACGAGCAAGTCGAGCTGCTGCAAAATACCCAACCAAGCCTGTGCATTGCCATAGCCCGCACCGGGGTTACTGGCATAGACGATGAGCCCACGCAAATCGCCAGCAAGAATCGACTGACCGATGGTCGTGCACAGGCCGCGCACCGGATCGACTAGAGGATAGCGCTCGGACCCCAGCTTGGGCCCACGCGGCACCGGCGGCGTCGCAAAGCGCATGGGATCGAGGTCGCCCAACACAAGCGGCGTGGGCGGATTGAGCGCGCCGCCCGCGTGTCCGATGCAGCCCAGCAGCACATCGACCAAGCAGATAGCGCGCGCGGTCTGGGTGCTATTGGCATACGCGATACCGATGCCACCATGAAAGCCCGCATCCACCACAGCGGCAGGCGCGGCGGCAGCCAGATCGCGCGCCGTGGCGACAATCTCTGCGGCCGGCACGTCGCACATCGACTCGGCCCACTCGGGCGTCCAAGCACGGGCCGCCTGCGCCAGCTCGTCAAAACCCGTGGTATAGCGGTCCACGAACTCGTGGTCGTACAGGCCCTCGGCAATCAACACGCGGGCAATACCCAACAGCAGCGCCAAGTCGCAGCCCGGGCGCACGCGGAGCCAGCGATCGGCAAGCGCGGCCGAGCCGCTGCGCCGGGGGTCAACCACGATGATCTTCGCCCCGCGCCGGCGCGCATCGTTGAGCGCATCAACGGCCCCCATCGTCGACGAATCGACGATGGAACGCCCCAAATACATGATGCAATCAGTATGTGCCAGGTCGGAGGCGGGACTATAACCCAGGCTGTGTTCCCAACCGGTAAGTCGGCTTACCTCGCAGGCGCCATCGGCACCGTACACGTTGGGCGAACCCAGCGCATGCATAAGGCGATAGGCCCAGTAGCGGTCGAACGAAGGAACGCCGAGCGTCATGCCCAGCGCACGCAGACCATGCCCGTCAACAATCCCCAAAAGACGCTCGGCAATCTGAGCAAACGCCTCGTCCCAGGTAATCGCATCAAACCCCGAGCCATCCCGGCGGCGTCGCATGGGGTGCACAATGCGGTCGCGCTCGTCAAACGGCATTGCCAGGCGATGCCGTCCGCGGGCGCACAGGGCACGCGCACCGCACGGATGCCCCGGCACCGGCAACTCGGCCACCACACGCCCATCCTCAACATGGGCCGCAAAGGCGCAATCGGCATAGCATCCCCCGCATGTCGTCACCACATCGCGATCGTCACGCTCCACAGCAGATGCCATCTCGATTACCCCTTTCGCAAGCCAAACACAACAGGCAAACAGCCCAGCAACGAGCCCCAGACCCAAAAAGCCTCCCGCACGGCAACGCCCCGCGGGAGGCCCAACGTCAAACAGACGGCACCTTACGCCTCGGACTTCTTGGCGTAGACAAACCAATAGCCGAGCGCGATCAGAACCGCACCGCCCACGATGTTGCCCAGCGTGGCGGCGGATAGGTTAAACGCAATACCCGCGACGTTGAGCGCATCGGCCCCGGCAACCTTGGCACCATAGCCGCACGCATGCATCACGGCACCCATGGGCAAAAAGTACATGTTGGCGACGCAGTGCTCAAAACCGCAGGCCACAAAGGCGGCGATGGGCAGCAGAATGCCCACAACCTTATCGACCACGGTCTTGCCGGCGGTACCGATCCACACGGCCAGGCACACAAAGATGTTGCACAGGATGCCGCGGAAGAAGATCGTCACCCAGTCGATCGTCACCTTGCCGGCGGCGACGCTCACCATGGAATTGGCGACCGCCTCGCCGTTGAGCTTGTAAATGCCAGCCATGTACACCAAAAAGACGATGAACAGGGCACCAGCAAAGTTACCGACCCATACGACGACCCAAGCCTTGAGCATCTGGACCAGGGTGATCTTTTTGCTCTTGAGCGCGCAGACCATAAGCGAATTACCGGTGAACAGCTCGGCGCCGCACACCAGCACGAGCACCAGGCCCAGGCAAAAGCACAGGCCGCCCACGACGCGCTGGGCGCCCCAGCCCAGCGTGCTATCGCTCAAGAACACGGTAAAGAACAGGCCGCCGAAGGCGATGAACGCACCGGCGAACATTGCCAACAGAAAGGCCTTTGCGACCGGCAGGTTGGCCTTGGTCACGCCGGCGGCCTCGGTCTTGGCCTCGATCGCGGCGGGTGCCAGGCAATCGGGAGCGGGATATTCTGCCTTGGAATCTGCCATGTCAATCACTTCTTTCCTAATCAGCAGGGACAAGCGCTCCTATTGCTCTTGCCCCAAGCGGACAAAGCGGGAAAAGTCGTTGGCTGCCACGGCGTCGTACACGGCGTCGACGGCGTCAAAGACTTCCGGGGACATGGGGTTGTAGAACTCCGTGTCGCCCGGCTGAATCCCAACGAAGACGATATCATCACACGATTGCTCAATCTCTTCGATCAGAATCGACAAAGGAAGCGAATGCGTGGTGAACATCGACTTGCGGGCCACATCGCGCTTGTCGAGCAGGCGGATGGCACCGACGGGCAGCGCCATGTCGGCGGCATCGACCAAGACCAGGCGAGGCGGACGCTCGCGCTTGACCTCGATGATGTCGTCCTCGGGCGTTTGGCCACCGTCGATGGTGTACCAACCGGCAATGGGCGCGTCCTCCATCTTTTTGGAGAGCACGGGGCCGGCGGCATCGTCGGCACGCAGCACACTTCCCGCCGTGAGCACGATACCCGCAAACGGGGCGCCGTTCACACGTCCATCCACAACGCGACCCATTACTGCAACCTTCCCGTCAGGTACACGCCCGACACATCGCGCACGCGCTCAACCAGATCGCGGAACTTCATCAGAAACGCGACCTGCTGGGCATGCAGGCCAAAGTCGTCATCGAACACCGAGATGCCGGCCTTGGCCGAGCCGCGAAAACCGCGCTCGTCGAGCAGCGTGTCGCAGGCCTCGAGCAGCGACGGCACCACCGCCTTGTCAAGCTGGCACTCGCCAAAGGAGCGGATGGCCTCGAACTTGGTCTTGGCCTCCCCCTCCGGCAGCGCGTCGACGAGCGAATAGAAGACATCCACCGGCACCGACAGGCGCGGCTCAAAGCAATCGAGCACGCCGGTGTGGTGGCCCACGGCGAGCGTGTAGTACAGCACGTCGCAGGCCTCCTGGGGAACGTCTTCCTCGGTCTCCACAAACTTACGCGTGAGCTCATAGAAGACCACCTGGTCGGGCGCATGGCCCAGGCAGGGGTCGGCGACGCCCTCGGCGGCCTCGTCGCTTGCGCGCGAGGCATCGCCAAAGGAGCCGCCGAGCATACCGGGGCCCGCAAAGTAACCAGAGCGGTCCGTGAGCTCCATCTAGCGACCTCCGGCCAGCACCAGATCCTGCAGCGCCGAGTAGACCTCAACGCGGCGCGGATCGTCCTGCTTGTCGATGAGCAGCGCCATGGCACCTCGGATATCACCCTTGGGCGCGTCCTCGAGCGTATCCATAAACTCGTTGGCCAGGTCGCGGCCGTAACGGTAGCCGCTCATGGCGCGAGCCTCGCGCTCGATGGCAACGCGCAGCTTGTACGGCACGCCGGGGTGCAGGATATCGGCCTGCTCGCCGGCAGCCTCCACCGTAGTCTCGGCATGGAGCTTTTGGTCCAGCAGGCCAAGTGCCATGGCAAAGCCGTAGACGGTCTGCGCGGGGCTGGGCGGGCAGCCGGGGATGTAGACATCGACCGGCAGAATCTTATCCGTGCCGCCCCAGACGCAGTAGTTGTCGTAGAAGATGCCGCCGGTGCAGCCGCACGCGCCATAGGACACCACGATCTTGGGATCGGGTGCGGCCTCAAACGCGCGCAGGGCCGGCATGCGCATGGCACGCGTCACGGCGCCGGTGTACAGCAGCACATCGGCGTGACGGGGCGAGGGCACGACCTTGATGCCAAAGCGCTCGACGTCAAAGACGGGCGTGATGGAACCGAAGATCTCGATCTCGCAGCCGTTGCAGCCGCCGCAGTCGACACGGTAGACGTACACCGAGCGCTTGATCTTCTTAAGAAGGGTCGCCTTGGCCTTCTCGATGCTCTCGTCGAGCTCGATCTTGGTCGGGCGGTACTGAAGCCGCTCGGGCAAAAGCGTGGGTTCGGCCATGGTTACTCCTCCTTCGTTTCAAAATCCATGATGATGCCCTCGACCGGCGCCGGACCGGCGGGAATCTCGGGCGCATCGGGGTTAAGCTCGCGGTCGATATACTCCGGGTTCACGCCGTGGCCGCCCAGATACTCCATGCCGGGGCCCTGGGGCTCGCCGGACGCAAGCGTCTCGTTGGCAGCCATGCCGTGCGCGTTGCCGGTCTTTACGGCCGATGCGGCGCGCAGGGCGTCGAGCTCGCGCTTGCACTCCTGGCACATACCGACGGTGCGGGCGGCCTGCTCGGCCTCCATGCCGCCGGCCTTTTGCAGCAGGCGCTTGGCGTAGTCGATCTCCTTGTGCGGGGCAAACGGCTTGCCGCAGCGCGAGCAATGCTCGAGCGTGTAGACGCTCTTGCTGGTGAGGTCGTCCTTGCTCATGACGGCCAGCTCAAACTCCTCAGTGAGCTTGATGGCCTCCATGGGGCAGGCCTCCTCGCAACGGCCGCAGAAGATGCAGCGACCGTAGTCGATCGACCAGGTGATGGTATCGGCCGCAAGGTCGGTGTCCATGCGAATGGCATCGGCCGGGCACGCCACGCCGCAGGCACCGCAGGCGATGCAGAGCTCGGCATTGTGCTCGGGCTTGCCGCGCATGTCCTTGTTGGTGGGGAACGGCGCAAACGGGTACTTGACCGTCGCGTCGCCGGCCTTGGCGTTAACCTTCCAAAGCTTCAGCATATTAGAGCGCCTCCTCATCGAGCGGAGCGGCCATGGTGCCCTCGCCCGCAAGCGGCGACTTGTCGCGCCAGACGTTCTCGAACTGCTCCTTGTCGAGCACGTGGTCGCGCTTGGCGGCAACATCGGTCACCGTCACGCGGTCGGTGCAGGAGTAGCACGGGTCGAGCGAGCCGACGATCAGCGCCGCGTCGCCCACGGTGTTGCCGCGGAACATGTAGCGCAGGACCGGCCAGTTGCTGTACGTGGCGGCCTTGGCGCGCCAGCGGTAGCACTTCTGGTTGTTGCCGAGCATGGCCCAGTGCACGTCCTCGCCGCGCGGCGCCTCGGTGGCGCCGATGGCGTACTTGTGCGGGGTGTACTCCCAATCCGTGGTGAGGATGGGGCCCGACGGGCAGTTCTCGAGCATGGTCTCGATCATGTCGATCGAATCGTAGACCTCCTGGATGCGAACGGCGGTACGGCCGAAGGCATCGCAGGTGTCGGCCGTGGCGGCGTGCATCTTTTGAACGTCCGGATCGGCGTAGCCGTCGAAGGGATGGTCAAAACGCACGTCGCGGGCATAGCCCGAGCCGCGCATGAGCGGACCGACCGGCGAGAAGTCGCGTGCGATCTTGCGGTCCAAGATGCCGATGCCACTCGTACGCTCAATAAAGTTGGGCGTGGAGAGCAAGACGTCGACGAGTTCCTGAACCTCGGAGCGCAGCTGGTGGATGGTCGTGAGCGTGGAAAGCTTCTGCTCGGCCAAAATGTCGCGACGCACGCCGCCGATCACGTTGAGGCCGTAGGTCTTGCGGTGACCGGAGAGCTTCTCGGCCAGGTCCATGGACTTCTCGCGGACGCGGAAGAACTGCTGGAAGCCGGAGTCGAAGCCCGTGTAGTGCGACGCCAGGCCAATGTTGAGCAGATGCGAGTGCAGGCGCTCAACCTCGAGCATGATAGCGCGGATGTACTGGGCGCGCGGCGGGACATGAATGCCCTGGGCGCGCTCGACGGCCTCGGCATAGGCAACCGAGTGGGCGCAGCCGCAGATGCCGCAGATGCGGTCGGCGAGGAACGTCACGGCGTCATAGTTCAGGCGCGTCTCGGCGACCTTCTCCATGCCGCGGTGCACGTAAAACAGACGGTAGTCGGCGTCGACGATCGTCTCGCCCTCAACGAACAGGCGGAAGTGGCCGGGCTCGTCGGAGGTAATGTGCAACGGGCCCATGGGAACGAGCGTGGTCTCCTTGCCCTTGGTATCGGCCAAAAACTCGTAGTTTTCCATGTCGCTCGCGGGAGCGGGACGGAAGCGGTAGTCCATGGAGTCCTTGCGCAGCGGGTACAGGCCGCTGGGCCAATCGTCGGGAAGCACCAGGCGGCGACGGTCGGGCAGACCCTCGGGAATCAGGCCGAACATGTCGCGAAGCTCGCGCTCGCCCCACACGCAGGCGGGGACGAACGGCGTCACGGACGGGAACGTCATCTTGGCGGGATCGACCTCGGTACGCACGGTCACCCAGCCGGGGTCCTCCCCCTCCATGGAGATGACGTAGTACACGGCGTAACGGCCGCACAGGCTGCGTTCATCGTTGCCGATGATCACGGGAATCCAGCCGTAGCGCTCGTAATACAGGTAGTGGACGGCCTCGGGCAGCTTGTCCTGCTTGACGGTAATCGTCAGCTGGTCCTCGCACTGCCACTCGACCTTCTCGATGCAGCCCGGAACGGCGCGGCGCAGGGCCTCGACATGGCTCTCGCAGCGACGGGCATACACCTTGTTCTCAGTTTCAATCATTCGTTACTCCACCTCGCTCTGAGCGGTCTCGGTACCGAACACAGCGCGGTACATCGGCGTCGCGTGAAGTTCCTCGGTGCTCTGCTCGAGCACGATGCCAGTCGCGGTCTCCACACCGTGCACGAGAGGCAGCGGGGTGGCGATGCCAAACCACAAGATCATGACAGCCAGGATGATTTCGGGGATAAGCATGAGCGCCGGGGCCTCATGCTTGCCCATGCCCTGGGGCGCATGGCCGAATACCGACTTGAGTGCGATGCGGGTGAGCGCGGAGATGGCCACGGTAAGACCGAGGGCGACCACGACGACCAGCCACATGGGACCGGCGGTAACGCCGGCGACAAAAGTCAGGAACTCAGAGATAAACATGCCAAAGGGCGGGAAGGCGGCAAGACCGAGCAGCGCCAGGATGGCGAGCGCGGCGGTTGCGGGGGCAACCTCGACGACGCCCTGGATCTTGGCCAGGCTACGCGTGCCAAAGGCGTGCTGGATGTTGCCGGACACGCAGAAGGCAAGCGTCTTGGTAAAGCCGTGGAACACGCAGTGCAGCAGGGCCGCGGCGATACCCAGCGGGCCACCGATACCCAGGCACAGGGCGATAACGCCCACGTTCTCCACAGACGAGTACGCAAAGCGGCGCTTGAGGTCGTCCTGGCGGAACATAGAAAGTGCCGCCACCAAAATGGACAGCGTGCCGACGATCAACAGCAAAAGCTGCGGATACTCGGCGCCCACGGCCTGGATAGTAAATCCGTAGAAGCGCATGATCACAAGCATGGCGCACTTAAGCAGCACGCCCGAGAGCAGGGCCGAGACAGGGCTCGGGGCCTGGGAGTGGGCATCGGGCAGCCAAGTGTGCATGGGGAACAGGCCGGCCTTGGTGCCAAAGCCGATCACGATAAACGCAAAGGCGAGGCGCATGAGCGTCGGGTCGAACTGGTCGGCATACGGCAGCACGCACGACAGGAATGCGGCCTCGTGGGCGTTGGGAATCACGTCGGCGGCGTTGGCGTAGATCAGCAGCGTACCGAACAGGCCGAAGGCCACGCCGGCGGTGCAGACCATCGCATACTTCCAAGAAGCCTCGAGAGCCGTCTTGTTCTTGTAGATACCCACCAGGAACACGGTGGAAAGCGTGGTTGCCTCCACGGCGGCCCACGTGAGGATCATGTTGTTGGACAGGCACGCGAGCAGCATGGTAAACACGAACAGACTAAACAGTGCAAAATACTGCTTGGCGCGCTCGGCGGGCATGGAGCCCTCATCGATATCGGCCTTTACATAGGGCAGCGAGAACAGCCCCGTAAGAAAACCGATAAAGCCGATGAGCAGCACAAAGATGGCGCCCAGCGAATCGAGGTGGAACCACAGGCCAAGAGCGCTCGCGGTTTCGCCGCTCATAAGGACGTCACCGGCCGTCACAATCGACAGCACCAGGACGGCTGCGACGGAGACCAGGTTGAGACCGGCAAACACGTTATAGGACGTGTTCTTGGGCAAAAACGCCATAACCAGCGAGAACACCAAAGGAGTCGCGAGCAGGGCGAGAATCAACGTTTCCATGGACTACCCCCTCAGCTCGGACAGGTCGCGCGCATCGAGCGAGTGGGAGTCGTCCCAAATGCGACGCACGACGATGGACATGATGATGACGGCAAAGATGGCGTCGGTGGCGATACCGATCTCGATGATCTCGGGAGCGGTGGGGGCCAAAAGCGCGAGCGTCACGTGGCTGCCGTTTTCCATAAGGCAGTAACCAAAGATCTGCTTCATGATGTTGCGCTGCGAGATGATGCAGGTGAGGCCCACAAAGAAGTGAGCGAAGCTAATAGCGAGCGCAGGCGTTGCGACCTCGGCCGTGGGAAGGCTGATCTGCGTCACGACGGCAAAGCAAATCGCGACCTCCACGGCGATGATGCAGATGGCCCACGCGGGCTTAAGGCCGGCCTTGAGTGATGCGTCGCTCGGCTCGCCCATCTTCTTGTATGCGCGGTTGAGGATATAAGGGACCAGGACGACCTTGGTGATAAAGGCAGATCCGGCCCACATAAGCAGCTCCTGCGCACCGGTGGTGGCACCGAGCGTAGCGAGCAGCCCCACGAGCACCAGCGACTGCACCGCATACCAGTTGATGGCATGTTTGATGTTCTTGGAGACGACCACCATGGTGGACGTGACGATCAGAAGGCCGCCAAGGATGTTGACGATCGAATAACCCATGTCGTTCTACCTCCTAACCGATCCAGCTGGCCGAAAGCGGGCCGCTGACGATGACCATGATGATGAGCACGATGAACACGAACGCCATCGCACGGGGAAGCGGGGCTCCCGCAGCGACCTCTTCGCTCGGCTCGCCGGGCAGGCAATAGCCCATCCACTTGAGGAACCAGGCGAAGGTGGCGACGGTCTCGGCGACCATGATGCACACGAGCACCAGGATCGCGACGTTGCCGGCACCTACAGAAAAGCCGCCGGCGATGATCTGGAACTTCGAGAAGAACGTGTTCATGGGCGGCACGCCGGCAATAGCGAGTGCCGCGACACCGAAGCCCACGCCCGAGATCGGGTACTTCTTTACGATGCCGCGAAGCTTGGGCAGCATACGCGTGCCGAGCGTAAAGGAGAACGAACCGGCGATCAGGAAGAACAGCGTCTTGGCGAAAGCGTGGTTAAAGATGTGGCAGACGGCGCCATCGAAGGCCAGCTGGCTGCCAAAGACCGAAAGGCCCAGACCAAAGAACACATAGGAGAGCTGGGCGATCGTGGAGAAGGCCAGCAGACGCTTCATGTCCTTTTGCGGCAGGTACATAAGGAAGCCAAAGAGCATGGTGACCATGGCGTCGATAATGGCGACCCAACCCACGATCTCGGGGATCTCGCCGGCAGAGACGAGTGCACGCGCGAACACGCACACGCCGACCTTAACCATCGAGGCGCCATGCAGGTAGGCCGAAACAGGCGTCGGCGCCTCCATGGCCGAAGGCAGCCACATGTACATGGGAACCTGTGCGGACTTGGCCCAGGCCGCAAACAGCACGAGCAAAAGGACGATAGCTTTGAGCTTGGCGTCGAGGCCGGCAATCGCGGTAATGGCGAAGGTACCGGTATGGGCAAACACGATGGCGGCGCCCAGATACAGGCCGAGCGCACCGATATGCGTAATGATCAGAGCCTTCATGCCGGCCTTCTTGGCCGTAGGCGTCATGTAGTAGCTAATGAGGCCCCAAGAGCACGCACCCGTGATCTCAAAGAACACGAGCTGGCCCAAAAGGGTCGAGCTGTACACGAGACCGGCCATGGCGCCGATGAAGGTCGCGAGGTACGCGTAGAAGCGACGACGCGGTGCGTCGGGATGCTCACGGTTATTCTCGCTCATATAGGGAATCGAATAGATCACGACAAGCAGGCCGATACCCACAAAGGCGGGCGCGAGCAGCGTGCTCATGCGATCGAAGGTGAATCCCATGACGAGGGTCTGCCCAAACGAGATCAGGGGGACCTGCGTGTCGGGCATGCCGGCGCCAGCGAAATTCGCGGCGAGGGCGATGGTGCAGACCGTCGAGACGGCGGCACCCAAAACGCTGAACCACTTGGCGTACGGACGGGGGAACAGGGCGACGAGCACCGAGGCCACCATCGGGGCCGCGATAGCGACCAAGCCGAGAAGGGACAGACTGACTGCAAATGACATTGTTTCTCCCTTCTCCTACACGCCGACGACCACGAAGACAAACGCCAGAACGGCGATGCCCACGACGGCCCAGGTCTGATTGCCAAGCACCTTAAAACGCGAGCGCGAGCAGGAGTTCTCGATCACGCCGCATACGACAAAATCGATCAGGCACTTCACCAAGAAGATGACTGCACCCAGAACAGCGGCGGCGCCCACGGTCGCGGGCTCGCCCCAGGGGACGAAGATCGCGCAGAACCAGGCGACGACCAGGACCTGCTTCATGGACATGGCGAGCTTGGCCATCGCAAGCGACGGGCCGGAAAGCTCGGCGAGCGGGCCCTCCTGAAGCTCCTGCTCGGCCTCGGCCTGATCAAAGGGCAGCTTGCCGAGTTCCATGTAGCAGGCAATCGCAAAGGCGATGCCGGCGAGGATCACGGCGACCGGCGCGTCGATGGCGCCCGTCATGATGTGCTGACCCATAGTGGCGATGTCGGTGGAGCCGCACACCAGGGCGGCGGCAAACAGCGCCAGCAGCATGGACGGCTCGATGAGCACGCTCATGAGCAGCTCGCGGACGCCGCCGATACCGGCGTAGGCGTTGGACGAATCCACGCCGCAGAGGGCGAAGAAGAAGCGGGCGAGCGCCAGGCTGTACATGATGGTGATGGCGTCACCAAAGACCGGGATGGGGCTTTGCGCCGTAAAGAGCGGCAGGCCCATCGCGAGCATAAAGGCGACGGCGAAGAACAGCGGCGGCATAATGCGCAGCGCAAAGCTCGCGTCCTCGCTCTGGGACTCGGGGCGCGCAAAGAGCTTGGCCAGGTCGCGATAGTCCTGCATGATGCTGGGGCCGCGACGATTGTGCATCTTGGCGCGGATCACGCGGCCGAGACCGGAGAAGAACGGCGCGACGGCCATGACGACCACGCCCTGCAGAACGGCAAGTACGATGTTGTTCATGCTCTCCCCTCCTTAACCCATTTGCACGGCGAGCACGAGGAACACCACGAGTGCCGCGACGATGTAGCAGATATAGATGCTGTAGTTGCCACCCTCGAGCTTAGTCGCGAGGTCGGCGAGCTTCTCGACACCCTTATGCGGGGCATCGACGAGAACCTTGTCGGGTACGGGCTCCACAGCCTCGGCCACACCGGTGAGCTTCTGGAAGAAGTGCGCGATGGACCAGCAGACGGCCGTGCAGCGGTCGCGCAGCGTGTAGAGTGGCTGCATAAACCAGGACACCTCGGAGGCAAAGGTCGTGGCCACGACGGGCATATGCTCGTTGGGAGCATAGCCGCATGCCCACGGCTGGGACTTCTGCACCTTGCCGACGGTCTTGAGCTTGCGATAACCGCAGGCAAGACCGACGAGCACCACGAGCGCAATAGCGATCGCGGGCGTGGAGGTGGCAGCGCCGGAGTACTGGTTCATGAGCTCCATGCCCTCGGCGGCAAACACGCCGCCGTACGGATGCAGCACGGACGCGGCGACATCGACCAGCACGGGCGCGATCACGGGAGCGCCAATGCCCAGCACGACGCAGATGGCCGCGAGCAGGCCCTGCGCGAACACCATGGGGGCAGGAACCTCCTTGGCATTGGCCGCAGCCTCGGAACGGGGCGCGGAGGCAAAGGAGACGCCATAGGCCTTGACGAAGCACGTGACAGCCAGCGCGCCGGTAATGGCAAGCGCGACGGCAGCGAACACGGCCACGATCATGACGGCCTTGTCGCCCTGCATGGCGGCATTAAACAGCGACTGGTAGGTAAACCACTCGGAAACAAAGCCGTTAAAGGGCGGGATGGCCGAGATGGCAAGCGCGCCAACGAGGAAGCAGATGGCCGTTGCCGGCATACGACGGAACAGGCCGCCCATCTTCTCCATATTGCGCGTACCCGTGGAGTACAGCAGCGCACCGGCGCCCAAGAACAGCTCGCCCTTAAACATCGCGTGGTTAAACGTGTGGTAGAGGGCGGCCATCAGAGCCAGGACGGCGATACCGACCGAGTTGAGCGCCATGGCGGCCATGGAGGCACCGACGCCGAGCAGAATGATGCCGATGTTCTCGACGGAGTGATAGGCCAGCAGGCGCTTGATGTCATGCTCCTGCAGGGCGAAGGCCACGCCGAGAACCGACGAGATCGCACCGAAGACCATGACCATAAGGCCCCACCAAACCTGAACGCCCGAGGCGGAGAGCAGGTCGAGACCAACCTTGAGGATGCCGAAGATACCGATCTTGATCATGCCACCGGACATGAGGGCCGACACGTTGGACGGCGCCTCGGGATGTGCCTTGGGCAGCCAGCCGTGCAGCGGGATGATACCGGCCTTGGCGCCAAAGCCAAAGAAGGCGAGCACGAAGCACACGGATGCGACCGCAGGGCTAAACTGCGTGGCGCGGAAATCCGCAAAGGCAAACGAGCCACCGGCGAAGTTGGTCATGGTGAGGAAGCTCGCCATGATGAGCACAAAGCCCACGTGCGCGATCACAAAGTAGAGCCAACCGCCATGGATGGAGTTCTCGTTCTCCTCGATCACGACCAGGAAGTACGAGGTCAGCGACATGAGCTCAAAGGCGACCAGGAACCAAAACACGTTGTCGGCGGTGATGACGAGCATCATGGACGCCACGAAGGTGTTAAAGAAGAAGCCGGCGCGGCCCTTTTTGCCCGGGTACTCATCAAAGTAGTTGAGACCGTAGATTGAACCGGCAAACGCGAGCACCGAGATGAGCGCCACGAACAGGCCGGACAGCTGATTGAGCAGCAGCTGGAAATGGGCAAACGGGAAGAACACGATGGTGTCGACCGACGTGACATTGCCCAGCACGGCCTGGATACCGGCCACAAACGAAAGCACCGCGGCGACGGCGCCGATAAGGCAGCCGGCGGTCTTGGCGGCGTTATCGGCCTTGATCAGCAGAACCGAGGCGAGCGCACCGATGCACGAGACGGCAAGCGATGCGATAAACAGCGTCATGCTATCCATTGTTTACGCTCCCTTCTGCTTTCTCGGACAGACCCTGGGCCACAGCGGTAACGTCGACAACCGGACCGTTTTCGATCGAGCGCAGGCGCTTGGCCTCGTCGAGCTCGCGATCGGCCGCGCCGCCCATGACGGTCAGCGCCTTGGTGGGGCACGCCGCCACACAATGTGGGCCGTCCGGATCGAAGGCGCACAGGTCGCACTTGACAGCGCAGGTGTACTGGCCGGGAGCCCACGTAAGCAGGCTGCTCAGGGACTTAGGATACGAAGGCGTCGGGTCGCACATGCCTGCGACACCGGCGATAGACGTGCCATCGGGATGGATGGCTCCGAAGGGGCACGCGATGGCGCACAGCCTGCACCCGATGCACTCCTGCTCCTTGACGTGGATGCGGTCGCCATCGTGCTCGATGGCATTCACCGGGCAAACCTCGGCGCAGGGGGCACCCTCGCAATGGTGGCAGGCAAGGGCGGCCGAAATACCGCCGGTCTTCACGAGCGCCAGGCGCGGCGTATCCTGAAGACCCTGCATCCGGTGGGCGTCGGCACAGGCGGACTGGCATGTTCCGCAGCCGATGCACCTCTCCGGGTTGATGTCGATGAAGCGGTTCATCCCCACTTCCTTTCAAAATAACGGGCCGGGCTCCCGAACGTACGGGACGCCCGGCCCAAAAAGCCAACGAGAACGGGACTACACGATTTGGTTCACGTGCGTCTCGTCGTCGAACTTGGCGGCGCCAGGCTCAACGTCCTGGGGAGCGGCGGCGTCCACCAGAGCCTGCTTGAGCTCGGTGTACTGACGCTCGACCTCGCCCTCGGCCCAGACCTGGTCGGCGATAGCGTCGACCTGGCAGGCGGAGAACTTGTCCTCGGGCGTATGCGAGACCGGGTCGACCTTGTGAATGGTCAGCTCGTTGCACTTGCCGATCCACCACTGGTAGGTCATATAGACCGTGCCCTTATTGATGCGGTCGCTCACATCGGCGCGGCTGTATACCTGGCCGCGGCGGCTGTGAATCGAGACGATGTCGCCATTCTTGATGCCGCGCGCCTGGGCGTCCGCGGGATTCATGCGGACAAAGCCGGGCTCGTCGGCAAGCAGCGCCAGCGTCTTGCAGTTGCCGGTCATCGAGCGGCAGCTGTAGTGGCCGACCTCGCGGACGGTGCACAGGATGAGCGGGTACTCATCGTCGGGAAGCTCGGAGGGTGCCTCCCAGTCGTGCGCCATCAGGTTGGCGCGGCCGTCCTTGGTGGTGAACTTGCCACCAGCGAACATGTCGGGCGTACCGTGGTCGTTCACATCGGTGCTCTTGACGGGCCACTGGGCGTAGCCGCCCTCGGGAGCCATCTTCTCGTAGGTCGCGCCCACAAAGTTGGGGCACAGGCTAATGCACTCGTTCCAGATCTGCTCGGTGTTGTCGTAGTGCATGGGGTAACCCATACGCGTAGACAGGTCCGCGAAGATCTCCCAGTCGTGACGGCACTCGCCCTTGGGCGGAACGGCCGCGTCAAAGTGCTGGAAGCTACGGTCGGATGCGGTAAAGACACCCTCGTGCTCGCCCCAAGAGGTAGCGGGCAGGATGACGTCGGCGAGCATGGTCGTCTGCGTCATAAAGATGTCCTGGCAAATGAACAGATCCAGCTCGGAGAGCGTCTTGCGCATACCGGCCGAATCGGGCTCGGTCTGCACCGGGTCCTCGCCGTAGTTGTAGAAGCAGTGCACCTTGCCCTCGTCGACCAGGTGACCCAGGTCGGTGAGCTTGTAGCCCTCCTCGAGCGGGAGCTTTTCCTCGGGCACGCCCCAAGCCTTGGCAAACTTGGCACGCACTGCCGGGTCGGTGACCTTCTGGTAGCCAGGATACAGGTTGGGCAGCATGCCCATATCGCAGGAGCCCTGGACGTTGTTCTGACCGCGCACGGGCGCGAGGCCGGAGTTGGGTTTGCCGATCTGGCCGGCAACGCAGGCGATGGAGGCGATGGTGTGCACCGTCTTCAGGTTCTGCTTCTGCTGGCATACGCCCATGCCCCAGCCAATGATGGCAGAGGGCTTCGCCGTGGCGTACATCTCGGCAGCTTGGTGGATCAACGCGGGCTCGACACCCGTGATGTCCTGTACGGATTCGGGAGTGTAGTTCTTGATGGTCTCCCACCACTCGTCAAAGCCGTTCGTATGCTCGGCGACGAATTCCTTGTCGTAGAGGCCATCGTTGACCAAGCAGTTGGCAAAGGCGTTGAGGAACGCAACGTTGCAACCGTTCTTGATCGGAAGGTAGAGATCGGCGATACGCGCGGTTTCGATATGGCGCGGGTCGGCGACGATGATCTTGCAACCCTTTTCTTTGGCTCGCACGATACGCCTTGCGACGATGGGGTGCGAATCGGCAGGGTTATAGCCGAAGAGGAAAATGCAGCCCGCATCCTCCATACCGGGGATGGAGCATGACATGCAACCTGAACCAACCGTGTCCATCAGACCGAGGACAGTAGGGCCGTGTCAAGTACGGGCGCAGTTGTCCACGCTGTGGGTGCCGATGCACGCACGCGTAAACTTCTGCATGACGTAGTTCGCCTCATTGCCGCCGCCTCGCGAAGAGCCGGTGGTCATGACAGCGTTAGGACCATATTCGTCAATTATGGCCTGCATCTTAGATGCGGTGAAATCCAGTGCCTCGTCCCAGCTTACGCGCTCAAGATCCGCGCCCTTAGTGCGGCGGATCATCGGGTGCAGTACGCGAGGAGTCAAGATCTTGGTGTCGTTGATGAAGTCGTAGCCGCTCATGCCCTTAAGGCACAGCTCGCCCTGATTGGTGATGCCGTTGAGCGGTTCGGTACCCACGACCTGGCCGTTTTGGACCAAGAGGTTAAACTGGCAACCGGCGCCGCAATACGGGCAGATCACTTTATGCTTCTCCATGACACCCTCCTTCCTTTCTCTGCTACCGATTAATCGGTACTTATTTGATAATCGTTGGGCTTGTATGGCCGCCCGCCTACGCCTCGTTTTCGATGGTGGCGCGGGCACGCTCGGCAGTCAGCTCCGCCAGGCGCTCCTCGTCCACCAGGGTGAGGCCCTTGGTCGGACAAGCCTCGGCACACGCCGGACCGCCGGGACGGTCCACGCACAGGTCGCACTTGAGCACGAAGCTCTTAGTCTGCGAACCTACGCGCACGTCGCCCATCAAGACGGGGACCTGCGTGGTCGCCACGCTCACGGCGCCAAAGGGGCAGGCCATGACGCAGCTCTTGCAGCCGATGCAGTTGTCCTCGTTGACGCCGATGCGATGGTTCTTTGGATCAAAGAACAAGGCGCCCGTGGGGCAGGCCTTGGCGCACGGGGCATCCTCGCAGTGGTGACATGCCACCGGCGCGGAAATCTCGTAGGTGCGCGTTACGCGCAAGCGAGGTGCGGCGATGTTGCCGGGAATATCGTGTGCTTCGATGCACGCCGCCATACAGGTTTGGCACCCAATGCAGCGTGAAGAATCAGCCACGACTCGTTTATTGCCCATGTTGTTCACTCCCTCCTGAATCCCATGCCGGAGAGACCCTGTCGACGTTGCCCCAAGCCGCCCGTGGCCTGGCATCGGCGTATCGAGCGCATGCGGCGAAACAGGCGCTTCGATAGAGTTCCTCCAACGATATACAGGCTAAATATACGCAGTTGCAGGTGGCAAACTTGAGCATAGGCCCTGCAATACGGGTGTATTGCAGGGGTTTTGGCAGGTTGGAATTATTCTCTAAAAGCTATAAAGGTGAGTGTATTACATGCGTACGCCCAAGAAAGATTTCACGTTCGCTTCTGAAGGATGTAGTACGTTTGTAATATTGTTCACAATCAATTACTCTAGTGCAATAAAGTAGTGGTTATAAGATTGGCTATTATTAGCCGATGCTATATTTGACTGTTCATATTGCACGCTCATTAAGGGAGGCCAGTAATGTCATCGACTCAAAAACGAGCCATCCTGCAGGTGCGCATTCGCGAGGAAGACAAGCAGCATGCCGAGCATCTCTACGACGCCATGGGCACATCGCTCGCCGAGGCTGTCCGTTTATTTGTCGCGCAAAGCATTTTGATGCGCAAGCTTCCCTTTCAGCCGGTCGCCGTGCGCTCAAAGGACGGCACCGCCGCCTATGGATCGCTCAAAGCATACGGAGATCCCAATCGCCGCTCCGAGGAGCGTAACGCCTGGATTGAGTACCTTGCTACAGAAAGCGACGATTCGATTTTGGGTCCCGAGGAAGTAGATATCCATGAGTAGCACCATCATCGACGAGACCGTCATCCTACGCTACCTGCTTGACGACGACGAGGTCCTGTCACCGCGCGCCGCCAAGGTCATCGCCACGCGCACCGCTCGCGTCTACCCCGAGATCATCACGCGCGTCGCCGTTACGCTGCGTGACGTCTACAAGGTCCCGCGTGTGGAGATTGCGACGGCCATGACCAAGTTACTCGATGACGTCATGGTCGACGAGCCCACCGTTGTCTCCCTTGCCGTCAAACTCTTTGGCAAGACCCATATGGACTTTACCGACTGCCTCCTCGCCGCCCGAACCGCCATCTACAACGATGATGTCGTGAGCTTTGGCAAGCCCATCATCCAAGGCATGATCGATTACCGCCACAAGCGCCAAACCGCTGCCGACGCCCGCGACCGCGCCGCCGAATCCCGCAGCCGAAGCACCGACTCCACCATCGACAAGCTCCGCCACCACGGTCGCCACTAACCCCATCCCCTCCTAAGTTGCGGTGAAATACGGACTGTTTTTGCTGGTCAAACCGCAAAACAGTCCGTATTTCACCGCAACTTATTGAAGGTGGACCGCGAACGATTTCGCTATCGGGATTCGGCGTAGGGTTTTGTTGTCGGAATGCCGTAGCCGCGCATCATGGCACCGAACGATTCTACGTCATAGGTGTCCGAGAGTTTGAAATGAATGACGTTGTGGCCCATGGCGCGAAGGTTCGCGTCGCGCATGAGGGCCGCTCGATACGTTTTTGCCGCCGCCTGCTCTGGATCATTTTGAGCTTCGTCTTCAAACTTGCCTAGCCCATGCAGCTCTGCCAGCGTCCATGAGCCGCCTGGCATCTGCCAGCCATAATCTGCTAGATAATAGCCAGCGTTTCCCGGTCGCGTTATCTCAACTTGAAGCTCGGGCGCGGCAACCCCAGCGAGAATCATCGCTGCTCTCGCCTCAGACTCGCCGCCATTGTCTGACCTGCCGTCCATATACTCAAAAACGTCAAAAGCACGCGCGATGCCATGCAACCCTCGGCAATTTGCCTGCGCGTATGCTCGCAGTTCTTCGCGTTCGACATCGTACTCACGGGCCAAGCCATCGACATAGCCCAGCGCATAGCGAAAGGCGCTCGTTCGAGCGATATCAACAACCGTTCGACACGGATCCGTCAGTGTAAACAGACCTAGCCGCCACACTTCGCCCGCCCGCCAGCGCTTGTATTCAACGAACTCATACGTATCACGCCTTGTAGACCGTAGCAGCAGTACTTGCACTTTATCCAGAAGCGTATACGCCGAGCCGATGCCGTAGAGCAGCGCTGCCGTCGATCCGCAAAACACAGCATCCGGTTCAACGACCGCAATAGCGGATGCCAGCTGAAAGATGCGATCTTCAACCCCAAGATTATTCCAATAGACCGGATCCGCATACACATGGTTGTAAAGACGAAGCATGAGCTCTTTCTGCATAAGCTCGCGCGCACGGCGTTCATCCCAAGGATCAATTGTTATAAGCAGCTGTCCATCTTGATGAATTCCAACGGCCGAGAATAGCATTCTTGCATATGACTGCGGAAAATGTTTGCCTTTATCGAGCATGGCCAACCCCATAACCATCACGGCGGAGAGAATACCATTACGCTATCGCATGCTTCCGTCCGCAGGCCTTGCCAAAAGCTGACCAAAAGCTTGACGCCGCAGGTCAGAGCTTCAAAAAATAATTCCACTCTCGGTAGACGGTCGCTACGACCCTCCCAACGGCATCAAAATCCAACCTTACAAATAGTTGCGGTGAAATACGGACTACATGGGCCATAAAAGCCGGAAAACAGTCCGTATTTCACCGCAACTTAGGAGGGGATGTGGGGTCCCCGGCATGTATATGAAAACGGCTCTGGTCCCAAAAGGAGCCAGAGCCGTTCGTTTATCTAATGGAGCGGGCGACGGGAATCGAACCCGCGTCATCAGCTTGGAAGGCTGGGGTTCTACCATTGAACTACGCCCGCAAGAATATGGTCGGGACGACAGGATTCGAACCTGCGACATCCTGCTCCCAAAGCAGGCGCGCTACCAAACTGCGCCACGTCCCGAAGGTGTTGAGCAGCTAAGGTCTAAACCTTGCGTGTCCCAAAGCGAAGGAAATTATAGGGGAGACTCCCCGCCTGTGCAAGCATTGATGCCTTAGCTCCTCGAATGTGCGACAAAACGACTATGGAGCAGACCGATCACAAAGGCAACCACGGCAACCGGCGCCCACGCGGCTCCAATGTCCGCAAGCGGCAGTGCATCGAACGGCAGCCACGCGCCCGCAAAGAACGCATCGCGGACCGAGGTGATCACACTCTGCACAGCAACCACGCCGCCGACCCACACCCACACCTGTGGATGAGCGTCGCAAAAGCCGTGCACCAGGCCCATAAGCACCAGCACAATGGCGACGGGATACAAAGCGTTGAGCATGGGTACCGAGAACATAAGGATCACATCGAGGCCCACGTTGGAGAGCACGCACGAAAACGCCGCGAATACAAAGGCGAGGATCGCGAAGGGGCGGCGCATGGCCTCCTCGGAAGCCTCCGCTCCCCCTTCAACCACATACGTCTCGCAGAAGTAGCGCGAGCAGCAGCTGATGAGGCCGATGCACACGTTCATGCAGGCGAGGAAGAAGATGGCGAAGACCACGATCGTGCCGGCAAGGCCAAAGTGCATGGAGGCAGAGCGGGCAAGGATTGCAGCGCCGTTGGTGGCGTCGGGCATCACGGTGCCGAGCTGCATACCGGCAAGTGCCAAGCCGCAATAGATAATGGCCATGAGCACGCCGGCGATCACACCGGAGCGCGAAATCTCGAAGGCCACGCGCTTGTCATCGGTAACGCCCAGCTCGTGGATGGTCTCGGCGATGATAATGCCAAAGGCGAGCGACGCGAGCAGGTCCATGGTCTGGTAGCCGGTCAAAAAGCCCTGCACGGCAGCACCGGCATCATAGGGAGCTTGCGGGATAGCAGCCGGTCCTAGCGGCGAGATCACGGCGGCGCCGACAACGAGCACGATAAGCGCAATGAGCGCAGGGCCCGTAATGCGGCCGAGCACGCGCGTGATGACACCCGGGCGCAGCGTGAGCACAAACGCGACGACGAAGAACCCGATGGCAAACACCAGACGTGCCGTGCCGAGCGAAACGCCCTCGGGTAGCAGCGGCACCAGCATTTCGAACGCCGTAGAGCTTGTGCGCGGAATGGCCAGGCACGGACCGATGGCCAGATAGACCGCCGCAACGAAGAATTCGCCAAACTTAGGATGCACGCGGCCGGCAAGCTCACGCGCCGTTCCGGCAAGTGCCACGGCGATAAAACCCATGACGGGCAGGCCGATGGCGGCAATCAGAAAGCCGAGCATGGCGACCGGCGTGGCAGAACCAGCCTGCAGCGCCAGCAGCGGCGGAATAATGAGGTTGCCGGCGCCAAAGAGCATCGAGAACAGCGCAATGCCGACGGTAACAACATGGTCGGAGCGCAAACCGCGCGGAGCGGATGAGGCCATATGCACACCTTTCGGGTCGAAACAAAAACGGGACGGGCAAAAACACCCATCCCGCAAGTATAAACGGTCTGGCAGCTTTAGCAGGCTAAATCGCACAGAGCATCGATAGCCGTGTCGACTTCTTCGGTCGTGTTGAAATACCCAAACGAGAAACGGACGACGCCCTGGCGCTCGGTCCCCAGCGCACGGTGCATGAGCGGGGCGCAATGGGCGCCGGGGCGCGTCGCAATCCCCCACCCTTGCATGAGCGCGTCCGAGATCTCGGCAGAGTCGATATCGCCCACGTTGAGCGACACGATCGCCGAGCGCGCGGGTTGGTCAAACGCACCGTAGAGCTTAATCCCCGGAATCTCGCGCACACCGGTAAGGAAGCGATCAGCGAGCGCACGCTCGTGGGAAGCAATCGCCTCGACCCCACCCTGGGCCTCGATAAAGTCGAGACCAGCGGAAAGGCCCGCGATGCCATGGCCGTTGAGCGTACCGGCCTCAAGGCGCGTGGGCCACTCAAGCGGCTGCAGCGGGTCGAAGCTGTGCACGCCCGTGCCGCCCATGGCCCACGGAGACACGTCAATGCCCTCTGCCACGGCCAGACCGCCGGTGCCTTGGGGTCCCATGAGCCCCTTGTGGCCGGTAAAGCACACGACGTCGAGCCCCATGGCCTGCATATCGATATGCGCCGTGCCGGCAGACTGCGAGGCATCGACGATCACGAGTGCACCGGCCGCATGGGCCATGGCGGCTACGCGTGCAATGTCGACCGCGTTGCCGGTCACATTGGAGGCGTGCGTCACCACCACGGCACGCGTACCGGGCGTGACCAGCCGTTCGAGCTCGTCGTAGTCGAGCGCGCCGTTCGCGTCGCAGCCCGCATGCTCAACGGTCACACCCCGCTCTACCGCCAAGCGGTTGAGCGGACGCAGCACGGAGTTGTGCTCGAGCACTGTTGTGACCACACGGTCGCCGGGGCGAACCACGCCATTGATGACGGTGTTGAGCGCCGCGGTTGAGTTGGGCGTAAAGCACACATGGTTCGCCCTCGGGCAACCCAAAAGGCGCGCGAGCTTGGCACGGCAAGCGTGAATCGTACGAGCGGCATCGAGGGCACCCGACGTGGCGCCGCGCCCGGCATTGCCGAGCGAGCACATCGCCTGCGTCACGGCATCAATGACCGTCTGCGGCTTGTGCATGGTCGTCGCCGCGTTATCCAGATAGATCATCGCACGACCTCCCACATATCAATCACGGTATAGCCCTCGGTAGGAACGCCCGCCGCGGTAAGCTCGCTGCGCAGCAGTTCCTCATCGGCAGGCAACGCCTTCCACGCCAGACCGCAGCCGGCAGCGACCTCCCCGGGCACGGGAATCGTTCGCCCGGGAAGGCCGCGCTCGACGCACAGGGACTCGCAACCCATGGCGGCCGCCGTGGTGGGAAACGTGATGACAAGCGCCGGGCGCTTCTCCCTCATGGCAACTCCAACCAATACGCTACGGGCGCACGACGCGCACGGCCTGCTCCATCTTCTCCACGATCACGTACATGTTCGTGACCTCGCCCACGGCAAGCTGGTCCTTAATGCCATAGTGATCGAGGCAGGTGCCACAGGTAAGGATCTCGACGCCCTGCTCGGCCAGGCCCTTCAGGTCGTCGAGCACCGGAGAGCCCTCGACGGTGAGCTTGGCGCCACCGTTGTAGAACAGCATGGTCGCGGGCAGCTCCTCCTGCTGCGTCACGGCAAAGATAAAGGCCTTCATGAGCTTGTGGCCCAGCTCGTCGTCGCCACGGCCCATGCAATCGGTGTAGACGGAAATGACGAGCTTGCCCTTGCCGGCGCTGGCATCACAGAAGGCAGCGCTATCCTGCTCGGGGTCCGCAACGGCAACGGCGCCAGAGGTCGCCAAGGTCACGTGCCACTCGGCGTCAGAAACCTTCTCGACCGAGGCCGTGCAGCCCTTTTCCTGTGCCATCTTGGAGATGTTCTTGACGGCGGTCTCGTTGTCGACCGAGGTCACGACAACGCCCTCGCCATCGAGCTGCTTGAGGGCCTTGAGCGTCTTGACGACGGGCAGCGGGCAGGCATCGCCCATGGCATTGACATCAATCTTGGTAGACATAGTAAATTCCTTTCGAAAGAACCGTTCTAGAGAACGGTAAACAATTACACAAACGTGCGGGCTAGCGAACAACGCGGACGGCAGGACCGCCCGGCACTGCCTCGTACACGCGCCCGACAACGGCGGCGATGCGCCCCTCGGCATCCAGGCGGCGCGCAAGCTCATCCACATCGGCAGCAGGCGCCGCGATGAGTAGGCCGCCCGAGGTCTGCGGATCGTACAGCGCATCCAGCATGCCCGGCTCCAGGTCCTCGTCGGCAGCCACGCGCGGGCCAAAGAAGTCCTGGTTGCGGTAGGAGCCCGCGGGGATAATGCCCAGACGCGCCATGTCGAGCACCTGGTCAAAGAGCGGCACCGACCCCGACGAAAGCTCAATCTGCACGCCCGAGCCCTCGGCCATCTCGCATGCGTGCCCGATCAGGCCAAAGCCCGTAATGTCGGTACAGCCGTGAAGCTCGAGTCCCTCGGCCAGACGAATCGGGGCCTCGTTGAGGGTGCGCATCGAGTCAAACATGGCTGCGGCCTCGTCCTGCTCGATGAGCTCGCCCTTAATGGCCGTGATGATGATGCCCGAGCCGATCGCCTTGGTCAGCAGCAAGACATCGCCCACGCGTGCGCCGCTGTTGGCGAGCATACGGTCGAGCGCGACAAAGCCGCTCACGGACAGGCCGTACTTGGGCTCGTCGTCGTTGATGGTGTGGCCGCCCGCGATGGAGCAACCCGCCTCGACGCACTTGTCGGCGCCGCCCGCCAGAATCTGACCGGCAACCTCGACGCCCAGGCAACTGGGTATGCAGAGCAGGTTCATGGCATGGCTCGGCCGCCCGCCCATGGCGTAGATGTCCGACAGCGAATTTGCCGCGGCAATCTGGCCAAACAGGAACGGGTCATCGACCATCGGTGGGAAGAAGTCGATGGACTGCACGAGTCCCAGGTTCTCCCCTACGCGGAAGACGCTCGCATCGTCGGAGGTATCGAACCCCACGAGCAAGTTGTCGTTATGCACATTGGGTAAATCGCCCAGGACCTGGGCGAGGGCTCCGGGGGCCAACTTAGCGGCTCAACCGCTCGCGGCCGTCATGGACGTAAGCCTTATGGTGTCCTTAGCCATACGAACCCCCTTCCAACAAATCAACGACTCTAAGTATACGCCCCAGGCACGCTTCCCAAGAGACTGCCGACGGCTCGAACGTCGAAGGCGGCGCCGCAAGCGCCTGCGCGATAGCATCTGCCAGTGCGCGCTCAAACAACGGAAGGTCGGCCGCCACGGGCGTGTCGACATCCGTCATACGCGGCGACGCCACCCACGTCACGGGAGCACCGGGAAGCATCGCCTCCATCCAGGGACGAACGCCGGGCAAATCGGTCGCCACAACTTTGCAGCCGCACGCGAGGGCCTCAATCGTCACGAGCGGCAGACCCTCGTAAAACGAAGGCAGCACAAAGACGTCGGAACTGCGGTAGGCATGCACGAGTCCATCGCTATCCAGGCGCCCCGTCAGCGTCACCGGCACATCCGAGGCCGCGGCCAAGCGCTCGATACGCGCGTACTCGGCATCGTCCCCGCGGCCGCCCACGAGTACCAAGCCAGATGAGCGGACGTCATCGTCAATCGGCAATGACACGGCTCGAACCAGCGACTCGATGCCCTTTTTAAAGCAAATCTTGCCCACGTACACAAGCGATCCCGGCTGCCTCGCCACGCTTGCGTCGCGGCAGAAGACGCGATGGTCGTAACCCGTCCCAATCACGTGGATGCGATCGGCATCGACGCCGCACACCAGGCCAATCTGCTCAGCCTGCTCAGCATGGAGCGCAAAGACGGCATCGAGCCGACGAACCGCACGTACGATGCGATCGCGCTCGAGCGCATGCGAACGCAGCTGTCGCAGATCGGTCGAATGGCACACGGCAACAACCGGCACGCCCCGGACGCACTCGCGCGCCAATGCGGTCACCAGATACAGGTGATGGCAGAGCACCAGATCGGGCCGAAACTCAGTCACCGCCCGATCGATTGCATTAGCAAATGCCCGCTCAAATGCCTTGAGCATCGAAGGCGTCAGGTCACGATAGCGTGTAGAGGGATAGGGCATGACATCGGACATACCGCAGATGGGAAACGGCAGCTCGGGCGACTCGAACGGTACGGCAAACACGGCAGCACGCCGGTCCAGCTCGCCTTGGGTATCACCCGGCGCCGCACCGCAAAGCACGGCGGCGCGATGCCCCGTCTCGATCTGCTCGCGCACAAGCGCGGCAAGGTAGGTGCCGCTGCCGGTGCTATCTGGTTTTTGTGCCGTGATATTGAGGATGCGCATGTCGCGGTACACCCCTAGGCCAAGGCGGCGGCGCGAATCGCCGCGCCAATCGCTCCGGCAAAGCGAGCCTGGGGCGAGGTGGTCACCGGCGACCCCAGCAGCTCGCCCAACCGCTCCACCACGAAGGCGTTCTCGCACAGACCACCGGTCAGGTAGTACGGGGCGCCCGCGGCCTGCCCGGCCATGGTCGCCACGCGCGAGACCACGCTGTCGATCACGCCACGTGCAATGTTCTCGCGCGGCTCACCGCGACCGATCAGGCTGATGACCTCGCTTTCGGCAAACACCGTGCACATGCTGCTGATCTTGGTGGGCTCACCGGAACGCGCAAGGTCGGCCATCTGCTGTTGGGAAATACCCAGACGGTCGGCCATGATCTCCAAAAAGCGCCCCGTACCGGCAGCGCACTTGTCGTTCATGGCGAACTTGGCCACGCGGCCACTTTTAAGCTGAATGACCTTGGTGTCCTGGCCGCCCACGTCAATCACCGTGCCGTGATCGCCAAACAGGCGCACGGCACCGGTGCCGTGGCAGGTGATCTCGGTCACGACCTTGTGCGCATAGGGCACGGCGACACGGCCGTAGCCGGTCGCGATCACGCGCACGTCGTCGGCAGCCACGTCGTAGCCAGCCGCTGCCAGTGCCTCGCGCAGCCGCTCGGAAGCATCGACCGAGGAGAACCCGGTTGGCTGCACGCACGTCCACGCCACCGAACCCTCCCCGTCGACCACAGCAGCCTTAGCCGCCGTAGACCCGATATCGATCCCGATCCCTATCATGGCTCTCTCCCAATCTAAACATCAAAGGTAGCGGCGCGTTCAGGCGCCTTAGCTCTAGGTTTCTCAGGTGCCGGAGATTGCCCCGAAAGAGGAGCGCAGCGTACTTTGGGTTCGCAAGCGACGGTTTGAGGGGCAAGATCCGGTGCCTGAGGAAGCTAGAGGGTTTCGATAAAGGCGGCGATGCGGGTCTCGATCTGACCCATGTCGCCGTTGCTGTAGTCGGTCTCGATCTTCATATACGGAATACCCGCACCCTCGACGGCCTCCTGCATGCGTGCGCTCTCAACGTTAAAGGTGTGGCAGGCCTGCAGCACGCTCTCTACCACGCCATCGACATGGTACTTCTCGCACATGGCCAGCGTGTTTTCCATACGACCGTCGTTGGGCGTCATGACCGAGCAGTTAATGTCCAGGTAGCGGTCGGCAATCGCGCGCAGGATATCGGGAGCCTCCGGGTCGATCATCATGGCCGCCGTGCGCTCTCCCGAGCAGTCGTCCATACACACGACCACGCCGCCGTTGGACTCGATGGTACGGCCGATCTTGTTGATCACGCCGCCCACCGGGCAGCCGGTGATCAGAATGCGCTTGGCGTCTGCCGCGACCGGGCGCTCACCTGCGTCGTAGGCCTCGCGCAGCTTGGCAACCTTTTGCTCCAGCTGCTGCGTATAAGCCTCGATATCAAAGCTGAACGTACCGGCAAACATGGTGCTCATCAGGTCGACACCGCTCATGGCCGCCGGCTGGTTGGCCTGAAGCGCAAACATCTCGAGCTGGGCCGCGCGCAGGCGGTTGCGACGACGGACGGCAGCGCGCAGGTCGTCATCGGTGATAGTGATGCCGTAGAAGTTCTCGAGCTCTTCCTTGAGCAGACGGCACTCCTCGTACCAGCCCTCACGCTCGTAGGCGCGATCGCGACCCTGCGGCAGGTGCAGAATGTGCGTGCGCTTAAGCTCGTTGAGTAGCTCGTACATCTTCTTCTTGCCGTCGCAGGTGGTCTCGCCGATGATCATGTCGCTAAAGTACGTAAACGGGCACTTTTGCGAATAGGCAAAACCGTACGTCGACTTGATGAGCGGGCAGAGGTTTGCCGGCAGCACCTTCTCGGCCTCGGGAATCACCTCGTCGGACGTGCCGCACAGCGCCACGCTCGCAGCCCCCGCGGCATCGATAATCTCGAGCGGCGTGTAGCTGCACAGAAAACCGACCAGGCGATTACCCGCCTGCTTATAATCCTTGACGCGAATAAACGCCGCCTTGCGTTGCTCGTTGAACTCCTCAAACGTGGACGGCAACGGCTGCTCAATATTTTCCGACATATAACTCCTTAACAAACCTTTTAACCAACCAAGGAAACGGCTTTCCCAGGTGCCCGAGGTTGCCGTGAAAGAGGAGCGCCGCGTACTTTGGTATGCAAGCGATGGTTTGAACGGCAAGATCGGGTGCTTGGGGAAGCCGCTGGACCGGATAGCCCTAAATGGTTTCCAAGAAAGCCTCAATCCTGGTTTGCAGTTGGCCTGCATCCTCGCCGGCGTAGTCGGTCGTGATGTGCATAAACGGGATGCCGGCCTCTTCGGCGGCCTTCTCCACGGCAAACGACTCCATCTCGTAGAGCGTGCAGAACTGCAGGGCCACGTCGACGATGCCATCGGCATGCAGGTCCTTGGCCATCTGGACAATGTCCTTCATACGCTGGTCGTTGGGCGTAAAGACGGCGCAGTTGATCTTAAAGTAGCGCTCGGCGATAGCATCGAGCATCTCGTCAACCGTCTCACCGGACTCATCGACCAAGTCCTTGTAATAGCGCGAACCAGTGCAGGACTCCTCGCCCACCACAACGCCGCCGGCCTTCTCGATAAGGTTGAACAGCTTCCAGTTGGGCACGGCCATGGGCGTACCGGTGTACAGGATGCGCTTGGTCCCCTTGGGTGCCACGCCCTCGCCGGCCTCGACACGCTGCTCGCACTCAGCCGCCATATCGTTGATGGCTCCGGTCAGACGCGGTGTGTCGTCCATAAAGGCGGCCTGAACGGTCAGCAGGCTGTCGAGACCGCTGATGGGCGCAGGGTCGGCAGCGCGGGTCTCAGCGAGGCGCTGCAGGGCGCGGCGCTTCTCATTGACGGCGTGGATGGCAGCCTTCAGACGCTCGGGCGTAATCTTGACGCCGCACTCGTCCTCGATCTTGGCGGCGAGCTTCTTGACCTCGGCCTTCCAGGTCACGAGCGTCGACTCGTCGTGTACGTTGGGAATATCCATGACGTACATGTTCTTTTGCGTGGCAAAGAACTCGTAGGCTTTCTTCTTACCGTCGCAGGAGTTCTCGCCTACCACCAGGTCACTCGACTCAATGTAGGGGCAGACCTCGCCCAGCTTAAAGCCGGCAAAGCTCTTGATAAGCGGACAGGTGTTGCGCGGCAGGTGCTCCTCGACCTTATCGGTTGCCCAATCGGCACCCGAGCACAGACCAACGGGAATGCCGTCACAGGCAAGCACGATCTCCTCGGGCACGTACACGCAGAACGAACCGACGATCTTGGTGGCCTCGCCGGCCTCCTTCTTGTCGAGCATCTCCTTAATACGGCCGCTGTGGATGTTGGTGGCGACAAAATCCAGGTAGGACGTGGACTTGGGGCGATTGTTCTGCGTCAGGAACATATCGCCGTACATCTGGCCCACAGCGCCCAGCAGCATGTCGTGATCGGCAAGATTCATGCCGAGGCTCTCCCACATCGGATGGAAATCGAATTCTTCAGCCATGACGGTTCCCCTCTCGAACCAAATACGGATAACTACGGTATTGCTGCACGGTGGGCGGCGAAAACCCAGCCGTGCCTAAACCCGGAATTTTGGGGAACCTGCTTTGCGGTCGATTATTTAGTTGTGCGTCGTCTCTCCCGGAGCCGTGAACATACCTGCTCATATGCGACTCCGAGCCATATACAGGGCGCGCGCGGCAACGCGGCGAATGTATGTCGTCTGCGGCATGTGCGCGTCCTCCTTTACAAGTTAAGGTCAACTATATCAACGGTCGTCGACCATGCGAACACCGTTGACATTCGTACGACAGCGTCGTGTGCCGCCGTTTAATAAATAATTATCTGTGTTGATAAGAGTTTGTCATTCCCCATTAGGCGAACGGCAAGACAAAGCCGCCGAGACTTATATCCCCGACGGCATTACCCGGCGCTACCGACAAACCAGATGGATCTTACTCGCATCGAAGTGCATGCGTAGCGTTTCGCCTGCTTGCGGCAGCTCGTCGACAGGCACGCCCACTTTGTTGACCTTCCACTGCAGACGCGTGGGCGCATCAGCGCGCGGCACGTCCAGCAATACCAGCCGCTCAAAGCGCGAATCGCTCACACGGGCCACATGCAAATCGTAGCTGTTACGGCCCCGCTCAACGCGATTATCAACATGGAAATAGCTTGCGCGAACGCCCAGGTACGCCACATTATCGGGAACCTCGCGACCCACGTTAAAAGTCATGCCCCAGTCGAGGGCCTCAACTTCTTCGTCGCCGATCTTGCGCGCCCGGCTTGTGTTCTTGCAGCCCGTCAGGCGCAGCGCCGCCAGCGTCTGCGGGCGGCGGACCACGTCCTCGACGGAGCCGATCTCCTCAACATGCCCGTCGTGCATCACGCAGATGCGCTGGCACAGGCGGCACGCTTCGTCGATGTCGTGGCTCACATAGAGCACGGTGCGGTTGCATACATCGAACAGGTCGAGCATGTTCTGTTCGAGGGCGCTCTTAAGATAGGAATCGAGTGCGCTCATGGGCTCGTCGAACATAAAGATGCCCGGGTGCGCCGCCACCATACGGGCAAGCGCCACACGTTGCTGCTGACCGCCCGAGAGGCGCGCGGGATAGCGGTCGGCAAAATCGGCTAGACCGAAAATGCCCAGATAGCGCTCGGCGAGTTTTTTGCGCGCGGCGGCGTCACCCGCGTCCTTTACACCGGCGCATACGTTATCGGCCACCGTCATGTTGGGAAACAGCTGATAGTTTTGGAACAGCAGGGCGCATTTGCGCTCCTGGGGCGACAGGTTGATGCCCGCCGCCGAGTCAAAAAAGGTCACGCCGTTGACGACGATCTTGCCCTCGTCGGGCGTCTCCACACCAGCAATGCAGCGCAGCGTGCAACTCTTGCCGCAGCCCGAGGCACCCAGCAGCGCCACACGCTCCTCACCGGCCTCAAGCTGCATATCGAGCATAAAACCCGGATAGCGCTTTTTAATATCCAGAACGAGTGACATGGCCTATCGACCTCCCTGAATAGCGGGCTCATCGCGCATGAGCTCAGCCAATGCCTCGCGATCGATACGCAGGGCATCGCCGCCCGCCGGGTCGAGCGAATCGCTCTGACCGGCGAGCTCTTTGGCCTTCTTGCGCTCCGCACGGGAAAGGCCACGCTCGCGGTACTTTTGCGAATGTGCCGTATACATGTTGATGAACAGGATGACCAAAAAGCTAAAGACGATCACGACGGCGACCCAAAAGAGGGCCACCGAGGTGTTGCCGCCCATCCACTCAAAGTAGATGGCGATGGGGATGGTCTGGGTAATGCCGGCGTAGTTGCCCGCAAAGAACAGGGTGCAGCCAAACTCGCCCATCGCGCGGGCAAAGGCGAGCACCGTGCCGGCGGCAATCGAGGGCCAACCAAGCGGCATCATAAGCTTGGTAAAGATGCGACGCTCGGACCATCCCAGAGTTCGCGCGGCGTCGAGCATCTGCATGTCTAGGCTCTCAAAGGCACCGAGCGCCGTGCGGTAGACCAGGGGAAACGACACCACCACGGCAGAGATCACCGCCGCGGGCCAGGTAAAGACGATCGAGATACCGTGTGCGATGAGCCACTGGCCCACCCCGGTCGAGCGGCCAAACAGCATGAGGAGCAGAAAGCCGCACACCGTAGGCGGCAACACCATAGGGATGGTAAAGACCGAGTCGAGCAGGCCCTTGATGCGACTCGAGGTACCCATGGTCTTCCACGCGGCAAACAGGCCCAGCGCAAAGGAGATCAGCAGGGCAAGGCCGCTCGTTTTTATGGACACCCAAAACGGGCGATAGTCGATGTCGCCCAAAAAGGAGGCCAGAGAGGTCAAGGGCCCCCGCTCATCCCGCAACACGACAGACGACGCTTCTACCATTTGAGCGCTATCAAGCCAACGCGCGCCGCCCTTGGCATCACCCGAGGCTGATGCAATCACCACATAACGGTCCCCATCCGCACCGCGCTCGTCAAAGCCATAGGTATACCCGCCGGATTCAAACGTTGTTTCCGCCGTAACATACCAAGGAAGATCCACGTCCCCTAGCTGCGCACCTCCCATGCAGTTTGCGCTGTCGAGCTCACAGACGAGGGCCTTCAGACCCGATACGCACTCGTTGTCCTGCGGATCCAATCCATACTTCTCGACCGCCTTGGGCGATATCCACACCACAACGCGATCGGCAGCAGGCGCCACTACAAGGTCAACGTCCTCGTCAACGGGAAACCGGTAGCCCTCAGGCTGGCCCTCCATGGCACGAGCGGTCCCCTTGGCCAACCGCTCAAAACCCTCGATCCCATAGGAAAGCCCATGAGCGGTCGCAGCAACCTGGGCCCCGTTCTCAGCGTCCCCAGCAAACGCAAATCCCGGCACCCAGCAAAGCGCGAAGGTCAAAGCACAGGCGACAAGCATGCGGAATCTATTAAGCACGAAAAGCTCCAAGCGAATACAAGGACGAAGTGAAACACAAAACGATGGAATTATCGCGCCAAGCAGCGCTACTCGGAAAGCTCAAAGCCGTACTTGGCCCAAATCTTCTGAGCCTTCTTGTTGGTCAGACAGAAGTCGATGAACGCCTTGGCCTCGTCGGCGTGCTCGGAGCTCTCGGCAACGGCGCCCGGATACACGATGGGCTTGTGCGAATCCTCGGGGCACACGAAGGCCTCCTCGATGCCGTCGTAGCGGAAGATATCGGAGCTGTAGACAAAGCCAGCCACGCAGTCGCCCGTGGACACATAGGCGGCGGCGGTACCAACTTTGTCGGCCAGGGCCACCTTGTCGGCGATCTCGGGCGCATACTCGCCGTCGTCGCCCTCGGTGCCGGTATAAAGGCCCACAGAAGCCAGCGCCTGGTTGGCGTACTTGCCGGCCGGAACGGTCTTGGCATCGCCGATGGCGATCTTGCCGTCCAGGTTCGCGACGTCGGCGATGGCCTCGACCTTGGTGTCGGAGCCCTCGGCGCGAATAATCACGAGGTCGTTGGCGAACATATCCTCACGCGTGTCGGCGTCGACGAGCCCGGCGGTCTCAGCGTCATCCATGGTGCCCTTGGAAGCGGTGATGAGCACGTCGACCGTGGCGCCGGCACGCATCTGCTCGACAAGGTCGCCGGACGCCTTAAACTGCGTGTCGGCAAAGGTGGTGCCGGTCTGGTCGGTGTAAAGCTCCTGAACCTCGGGCAGAGCCTTCTCGAGCGAGTTGGCGGCAAAGACCTGCAGCTCGACGGTTTCCTTCTTGGAAGATGCCTTAGCAGAACCGGCATCGGATCCGGCCGGCTCGGACGTCTTGCTGCCCGAACAGCCGGCAAGACCAAGGCCGGCAGTGGCGACAACAGAAAGCGAAACGAATCCGCGGCGTGAAACCATATCGAACATATTCAACCCTTTCGGACCTTGTGCCCGGGTACCCAACCGCGGGCTTTAATCTGCAATCAGATTATACTTCCGCGCGAATAATGATAGTGAGAAATTATTCTCGCCAGAGAATATAGTTTCGAGTTATCGTACACCTCGGCGTCGATTCGGCGGAAAACAAAAGCGGAGCGACCGATAAGGTCGCCCCACCGCAGGTAAACCGCTTAGTTGGTATGTCCGCCGCCCGCCGTCATCTGAGCCGCATGCTCCAGCTGGTCTGCTATGGCCTCCCAGCTTTCGCGGGCGGCCTTCGTAGAACCGGGAAAGTTTACGACAAGTGTATGACCTCGTTGCATGCAAATAGCGCGCGAGAGCATGGCGCGGCGCGTCTTGGTCATGGAGTACGCACGGATTGCCTCGGCAATACCCGGCACATCACGGTCGCAGACGGCACGCGTCGCCTCGGGCGTCACATCGCGCATCGAAAGCCCCGTGCCGCCGCAGGTAAGCACGACATTGGCGTGGCACTCATCGGCGGCTTCCACAATGGCATCACCGATCTCGCTGGCGTCGTCGCGCACGACCACATGTGAGGCGACCGTCCAGCCCTGCGCCACGATGAGTTCTTCGAGCGCAGCACCCGCCTCGTCCCGGGCAAGATCGCGCGTATCCGAGCACGTCACGATCGATATCTTCAGCTCCATAGCATTCCTCCTACAACACGGCGCCGTCGGGCAGGTCGACGCGAACAACGTCCACGGCATCTCCCGCCTTGAGCTCGCACGGTCCTTCGTCAATACGCAGCAGGCAGTTGGCCCGCTGCATCGTGCCGAGCAACGCCGAATTCTGCGTCTTGGCCTCGGTCACCAACAACTCACCGGTCTCGGGGTCGCGCAAAACCGTGGCGCGATCGAAGAAGCGGCGATGCTGTCGCTTTTTCACGCCGTGCGTGAGCGTCGCCTGCTGCACGGGACGCGCAACCTCGGCAAAACCGCGCATCTTGCGAATCGCCGGACGGGCAAGCATCTCAAAGCCCACATAAGCCGCCGCTGGATTGCCTGAAAGCCCCAGGTAGGGCTTACCTCCGAGCAAGCCAAACGTGATGGCCTTGCCGGGGCGCATCGAGATGCGATCGAAGAGCACCTCGCCCTCGCGCTGGACCAGCGCCGTCACATAGTCGTAGTCGCCCGCCGAGGCACCGCCGCTCGTAATGACAAAATCGCACTCCTGCACGGCGCGATGCACAAGCTCGGCAATCGCCTGCTCATCATCGGGCGCAATGCCGTAGAACACGGGCTCGGCACCGGCATCGAGTGCCTCAGCCATCAGCGCCGAGGAGTTGGAATCGCGAATCTGACCGCGCGCCGGTACCTTGCTCGGTGCGACCAGTTCCGTGCCCAGCGAGATGATGCCCACACGTGGGGCAGCGTGCACCTTCACGCTCGCGTATCCGGCACTTGCCAGCAAGCCGGCGCCCGCCGGAGCCACAACCTCGCCGGCATGCATCACAACATCGCCGGCATGGGCCTCCTCGGCGGCAGAGCGAACGTTCTCCCCCACCTTGGCCGGCGCCGAGAACCCCACACGCGAGCCCTCGTTGCCGTCACCGTCGAGCACATCGACGATCTCGTACTTCACCACGGCATCGGCACCCTCGGGTACCGGCGCGCCCGTCATGATGCGGACCGTCTCGCCCGCGCCGATTGCGCCCTCAAACACATGGCCCGCGGCCTCGTGTCCGATAACGTCGAGCGTCACCGGCGCCTCGCCAGATGCCTGCGCCAAGTCCGCCGAGCTCACGGCATATCCGTCCATGGCGCTGTTGGCAAACGGCGAGATGTCGATATCGGCCACCGCGTCCTCGGCCAAGGGAAAACCAGCCGCCTGCCACACGGGAATCTCGACGAGATCGGTCGGAGCAACGTGCGACAGGACAATCGACTGCGCGTCCTCCAACGGAATGAGCTTCTCTGCCATATGCACCTCTTAATGCCACGGCGCACAACAGGGGCGCCGATTCTTTATGCTTGTCTCAGTATAATCCCCCGACGCACGACCGCGACTCGGCCTGTACCCGCAAATACACCTGTCGGTTGCAGGCCGCGAAACAGAATGGAAACCAACCCACCGGCTCGTCGCGTTTACCGCGTTTTATAATGCTTGCGTTGCAACCTAAAAGAGGAACGTATGGCTCATAACGACAAAACCGAAAGCGCAAACGAAACGCAGGATCATTCCCAGCCGCTCGACGACGGCGGCTTTTTCTCCCTGAACGACGTCATCACGGCAGGCAGGCATCAACTTACCCGCTCCGAGCATCTCCTGGCTGCCGACACGCGCCGCAACGCCCGCAACCTACTCGCGAGCGCCAAGTTGCTCGCGCTCGTCGTCATTGTCTCGCTCGCCATGGGCGTTGCCGCTTGGGCGTTTTTGGCCTCGCTGAATATCGCCACCGACTATCGCGAGCACCATGCGTGGATTTACGCACTGCTTCCCGTTGTGGGCGTTGCCACCGCATGGGTGTACAAAAACCACGGTCTTGCCGCCAAACGCGGTAACAACCTGGTCATCGACTCCGCTCTGGGCACACGCCTCATCCATATGCGCATGGCCGTCCTCACCTTCGTCTGCTCCACGCTCACGCACCTAACGGGCGGATCGGCCGGTCGCGAGGGAGCCGCGGTGCAGATTGGCGGCACCATCGCCAGCAACATCTCGAGCCTCGCCCACCTCAAAAAGCATGACCACCACGACCTCATGCTCGCCGGCATCTCGTCGGCCTTTGGCGCCGTATTCGGTTCGCCCCTTGCCGGAGCTTTCTTTGGCATGGAGATGTGCTTTATCGGCAAGATCGACTACACCGCGGGCATCTACTGCCTGGTCGCCTCGTTTACCGGCTACTTTACATCACTCGCCCTGGGTACCGAGTACGAGGCGAATGTTATCGCCAGCATTCCCAACATGACACCACGGACGGTTGTCATCGTTGTTATCAGCGCCATTATCTTCGGTCTGACGGCACGCCTCTTTGCCTGGTCAGTTCGAACCGTCAAGAGCCTGTACGGTCGCTTTATCACCAATTACCTCGTTCGCGCACTCATAGGCGCACTCGTGGTTTTGGCCGCCTATGCCCTTCTCGACGCCTGGGACTACGCCGGCCTTTCCACGTGGCTTTCCGGCGCCGGATTTGCCGGCAACACCACCCTGGCAGACGCAGCCATCAAGTTGGTCGTCACAGCGCTTACCCTGGGTGCGGGCTTCCAAGGCGGCGAGGTCACGCCCCTGTTTGGCATCGGTGCGGCGCTCGGCGGCTGGATCGGTTGCCTCGTCGGAATCGACCCCAGTTTTCTGGCGGCTCTCGGCATGCTCGGCGTGTTCTGTGCCGGCCTCAACGTGCCCATCACCACCTGCATGATGGCCATCGACCTGTTCCACGGCACGGCAGCCGGGTTCTTTGTCATCGTGGCCTTTATCAGCTACCTAACTGCCGGACACCGCGGCGTGTACCCCGCCCAGCGCATCATCTCGCCCAAGCGCCGTTCGCTTATTGTGGATGAGGGCGGTACGGTAGCGGATGCTATCGAGCGCCACAACGACCTGATAGAGTAGACGTAAGTATTCGACGTGCAGCCACAATCGGGGGCAATTCGACCTGAGCGCGACCGCACCGTCACGTCATACGCCGGGAGTCGCCCCATGCACGCAACTGATTTTGGCCGCACGCTCATCATCGCCAACCCAGCCGCCCAGTCGGGTGCGGCGCACGAAGTTGCCGAGCGCCTGCAACGCTTTTTGGACATGACTGCACGCGCATCCCAGTTTGACTTGGTGCTAACCGAGCGCATGGGACACGCCAAGGAGCTGGCCGCACAGGCCCAGGGCTATCGCACCGTTATCGCCCTTGGCGGCGACGGCGTGATTCACGAGGTCGTCAACGGGCTTATGACGCAAGAGGAGGACACCCGCCCCGCTCTTGCCATCCTACCTGTGGGCTCTGGCAACGATTTTGCCCAAACGCTCGGCATCGACGATTTCTCCGGTAAGGATTTTGGCGCGCTGCTCACCTGCGAGCTGCAGCGTCAGGACATCGGGCGCATTCGCTCGTGGAGCCCTGCGAGCGGCAGCGGCGAGGCTACCGTTGAGTACTACGACCAGACGCTCTCGGTCGGCATCGATGCCGCCATCGGCCTGGGCACCACCGAGCTGCGCAAAAAGACGGGCCTCGCCGGCGCTCCGCTCTACACCCTATCGGGACTTGAGCAGTTTGGCCTGCGCTATCGCAACTACCCCATGACCATCAGCTTTGATGGCGCGCCCGCCGAGCGCGTGCGGGCGATCATCATGGCAATTCAGCTGGGTCCTACCTATGGCTCGGGCTATCGCATCTGCCCCGATGCCGACCCCTGCGACGGCGTACTCGACATCTGCTACGCCTGCGGCCCCGTTCCGCGTGCGGTTGCCCTGCCTATGTTTCTTTCGGCCAAGGACGGCCACCATACCAAGTTGCCGCCGGTTCGCATGCGCCGCTGCCGCCATGTCGAGCTCACCTTTGAGGAGCCCGACTACCCCATCCAGGCCGACAGCGAGCCCGTTGTCGCCTCGCGCATCGAGGTCGACATCCTTGCCGGCGTCCTCCACGTCTGGCATCCCACCCGCTAACCCCACCTAAGTTGCGGTGAAATAGGGACTGTTTATGCATCTAAAGCCGCAAAACAGTCCCTATTTCACCGCAACTTATGAGGAGGCTATTCGTCGCTGCCCGGCTTGCGACGGTTGGCCTTTTTAATGGCGTTGAAGTGCTTGTCATTGAGCCTGCGCTGGCGAGAGCGCTGAGGCACCTTGGTCTTTACGCGCCGGCGCGGTGGACGCCCGCGACGTCCAAGCTCGGCGCGCAGCTTACGCAGGCAGCTACTACGGTTTTGGAACTGACTGCGGCTCTCGCGCGCCGTCACGGTAATCCCCGAAGGGATATGCTTCATGCGCACCGCCGAGTCCGTCGTGTTCACGCCCTGTCCGCCCGGACCCGTCGCGCGAAACACCTGCACCTCGCAATCGCGCGCCAACTCCTCGGCCGACATCTCGGCATAGCGCGCATACTCGCGCCATCCCATCTTATTCTCATCCATATCAACACCTCCCCTCATACAAAAAATGTGACAAAGGGACAGTCCCTTTGTCACATCGCATACCAATCGCTTGTGTTGCGCGCTTAGGCGAAGGTGATCTCGCCGTTCTCGCAGTCCATATCGGCGATACGGGCCAGGCTCTCAACGCGGAAGCCGCGCTCGCGGAGCTTATCGCCACCGCCCTGGAAACCCTTCTCCACCGCAATGCCAATGCCGGCAACCTCGGCGCCCGCAGCCTCGCAGATCTTGATAAGACCCTCGAGCGCGCAGCCGTTGGCTAGGAAGTCGTCGATAATCAGAACCTTGTCGCCCTCGGACAGGAAGCGCTTGCCAACGATGACCGGGTACTCCTTCTGCTTGGTAAAGGAGTAGATGGTCGTGGCATACTGCTCGCCGTCGAGGTTGATGGACTGCGCCTTCTTGGCAAAGACCACCGGCACACCGCCAAAATGCTGAGCCGCGATGCAGGCCATACCAATGCCCGAAGCCTCGATCGTCAGGATCTTGTTGATCTCGACACCCTCGAACAGACGGGCCCACTCGGCACCCATGTGATCGAACAGCTCAACGTCGCACTGGTGGTTGAGGAAGGCATCAACCTTAAGGACGTTACCGGCCTTTACGATGCCGTCATGGCGAATACGATCCTCAAGCTCCTGCATGGCGCAACCCCTTCTCGCGGCAACGATACCGCGCGATTAATAAACGTTGTTCGATAGTCTACCACGGACCGACCCCCGCCCGCCCCACAAGCCACATAGCACCATAAAGCTGCAAGACCAGTAGATAGGCACGATTCGTGGCAAGCCTGCCACCACAAGCTAATGGCGGGCGCGCATCCTCACCAAACGCACCATGGCGAGCGCAAAGCCCACAGCGGCCACAGTCATGAGCACGTAGAACACCGAGCGAAAGCCAAACAGGAACACATCCGGACGTCCTGCAACAAAGCTGGTCACGGCCTCGCCCATCGCCACGCTCATCTGTCCATATAGGATATGTGACGCCACCGTAATGCCGAGTGCCATGCCGGCGTAGCGCGCCAAACTGCCCAAGCTACCCGCAAAACCGAGCGCCTCACGCGGAGCCGAGCCCATGTACAGCGAGTTGTTGGGGCTCTGGAAAATCGACGTGCCACACGACATAAACGCGACACAGCACACGATCACAGGGATAGAAGAGTGCTCGTCGAGCGTGCTTACTGCAAAGAGACCGCACACATACACGCCCAGGCCGACCGCCGTGGGACCCTCGCAGCCAACACGGTCCGAAACCGTTCCCGAAAGCGGGCCGATAAAGGCATTCACCATTGGCAGCGCCAAAAAGAGCAATCCGGAAATGTCAGAACCAAAGCCGTGGGCGTCCTGAAAATAGAACGGCAGAATAAACTCGGATGCGCCAATGCCAACGAACACGATGAGCATGCAGGCAAGGTTGATGGTGAAGGCCGAATTTGCTAAGCAGCGACGAGCGGCCTCGGCAAGGGGCATGGGACGTTCGCCGGCCTCTGGCCTAACATGCGGCAGCGTGTAGAGTCCCACGATAAACGAGATCACGCCAATGGGCAGGTTGATGAGGAAGATGCTCTCCCAGGGAAAGCTTGCCACCAGCATGCCGCCGAGCACGGGGCCACACATCATGCCGAGGGCCACAAAGGTCGCGAGAATACCCATGGCACGGCCTCGTTCGCGCGCCGGAAACGACTCGGTGATGATACCCATGTTGTTAGCCATGGCCGCCGCGCAACCGATGCCCTGAGCAATGCGTGCCAGGATAAGAACCTCAAGCGAGGCCGAAAGGCCGCACAGCAGCGAACCGACCGAAAAGACGATGACGCCCAACTGGAACACATTCACCTTGCCGCGCACGTCGCCCAGACGGCCAAACGGCAACATAGCCACGCAAGTCGCAAGCAGATACACCGAGCTTACCAGCTGAATGCGATCGAGGCCCACGCCCAGCTCCTTTTGCATCACGGGCAGCGCCACGGTCACGACGGTCGAATCCAGACACACCATAAACGTCATGATGAGCACGGTAAACAGAATCGCCCACTTGTTCTTGCCATGGGTGTCGCCCTCTAGGGCAATGTGCTCGCGGCGCAGCTGCTCTGCAGTTTTCTCCATATCCATCCTTTCGAGTGGCCTAACGCAAAAAACGGGGCCCCGATCGCCTGCAAACAGCCGCGATTGGGGTCCCGCCTACGGAATCGGAACGAAAGGTCACAGAAGCTTTCTGCCAGCATCGGCACCTTGTACGGAGCTAGCCTAGCACTGCTCGAGTGCCTGCTCAAGGTCGGCAATCAGATCGGCCGTGTCCTCGAGGCCGCACGACAGGCGCACCATGTCGGCGGAGATGCCACAGGCGATGAGCTCCTCATCGTTCATCTGGCGGTGCGTAGCGTTAGCGGGATGCAGGCAGCAGGTGCGGGCGTCAGCCACATGCGTGGCGATCTGGGCGAGCTTGAGACTCTTCATAAAGGTCTCGGCCGCCGCGCGACCACCATTAAAGCCAAAGCTCACAACGCCGCAGGTACCGTTTGGCATGTACTTCTGAGCGAGGTCATAGTACTTGTCGCCCTCCAGGCCCGGATAGCTCACGAAGCGCACCTTGGGATGGCTCTGCAGGAACTTGGCAACGGCCAGGCCGTTCTCGCAATGACGCGGCATGCGCACATGCAGGCTCTCGAGCGAGCTGTTCAAGAAGAACGCCGCCTGCGGGTTCTGCATGGGGCCGAGGTCGCGCATGAGCTGAGCGGTTGCCTTGGTAATGAAGGCGCCCTCGCGACCGAACTTCTCGGCATACGTCACGCCGTGGTAGCTCTCGTCGGGCGTGGTGAGACCCGGGAACTTGTCCGCATGGGCCATCCAGTCAAACTGGCCGTGGTCGACGATCACGCCGCCCAGGTAGGCCGCATGGCCATCCATGTACTTGGTGGTGGAGTGCGTAACGATGTCGGCGCCCCACTCAAAGGGACGGCACATCACGGGCGTCGGGAAGGTGTTGTCGACCATCAGCGGCACGCCGTGGTCATGTGCGGCCTTGGCAAAGCGCTCAATATCGAGCACGGCAAGGGCGGGGTTTGCGATCGTCTCGCCAAAGACGAGCTTGGTATTGGGCTTAAACGCTGCCTCGAGCTCCTCATCGGTGCAGTCGGGGGCGACGAACGTGCAGGTCACGCCCATGCGGCCCATGGTGTGGGCGAGCAGGTTATACGTACCGCCGTAAATGGCAGAGCTTGCGACCACGTGATCGCCGGCACCGGCAACGTTAAAGATCGCGAGGAAGTTCGCAGCCATGCCCGAACTCGTGAGCATCGCTGCGGTGCCGCCCTCCATCTCGCAAATCTTGGCGGCAACCAAATCGCACGTGGGGTTCTGCAGACGGCTGTAGAAGTAGCCAGACTCCTCCAGGTCAAACAGCTTGCCCATGTGCTCCGACGTGTCGTACTTCCACGTGGTGGACTGGTAGATGGGCACCTGGCGCGGCTCCGCATCTCCCGGGTGATAGCCGCCCTGAACACATGTAGTACCGATAGTCTGCTCGCTCATATCTAGCTCCCTTGCCTGGGTTACGTTTTATTCGGTTCACGATACCGCTACCCTGCACCCCTCTCAACCCATCCCCAAGGTAGGTTATGGGACAAATTGATCAGGGGTATTTATCTCAAGCCTTGGGCATTTGCTCGATAGATAAAAATGAGGCATCCATGAAGCTCTCGATGATTACATACCCCGTCACGGGTACCATAGGCGGGTACACCGTAACCAAGGAGACAACGATGAAGCAAATCGATACGGCCCAGCTCGACATCGCCGCCTGTCAGGCTCAAGCTGCCGAATACCACGCCCGTGGCTTTAACTGCGCACAGGCCGTTGCCTGCACGCTCGCACCTGCCGTCGGGCTCGACTCCCAGACCGCCTTTACCCTCACCGAGGGCTTTGGCGCCGGCATGGGTGGCATGACCGAGACCTGCGGCGCCATCTCGGGCGCTGTTGCCATCATGGGCTTTGTAATGAGCGACGGCATGGAGAACCCCAAGACCAAAGGCCAGACCTACAAGCTGTCGCGCGAGATTGCCAAGCGATTTGGCGAGAAGAACACGACGACCGTCTGCGGCACGCTCAAGGGCATCGGATCGGATAAGGGTCCGCTCCGCAGCTGCCCCGGCTGCATCGACGATGCCATCGAGATCGCCTGCGATGTGCTAAAGCAGCTCGCCGAGTAAACGGCAGCAACAGAAAAGCGACGGCCGGCGCACTTGGAATCCATCCAAAAGCACGCCGGCCGTCGCCGTTAGAACTCGGCAAACTCGGGAGCGCCGACCTCAATCTCCTCGCGCCCCGCCATAAGCTCGCGCATCTTGGCGCAAAACGACTCCTGCTCCCCTGCCTTAAACACCAAGTGAAGTGTCACGGTATCCGCGTAATCGGTATCCGAAACCTTGGCACCCGAATCCTGCGCCAAACGAAGCACCTGCTCATACTGCGGATAGGCCACATGCACGTCAACAGGCACGACACTCGTCATCTCGACAATCTGCCCGGCCTCCTGAGCCGCGGCCACCGCCGCCTGCGTCGCCGCGGTATAGGCGCGCACCAAGCCACCGGGCCCCAACAGCGTGCCACCAAAATAGCGCGTCACCACGCAGCAAACATTTTTGAGCTCTGCGCCGCGCAACACCTCGAGCGTCGGCATACCGCTCGTGCGGCTCGGCTCACCGTCATCGCTCTGGCGCTCGCGTCCATCGACCAAAATCCACGCGGGGACATTGTGTCGAGCGTCGTAATGACGCTTGCGAACCATCTCGATAAAGGCATTCGCCTCATCCTCGGACTCAATATGGACCAGCTGGGCAATAAACCGGCTCTTGCGGTCCAAAAACTCGCCCGAAACCTCAATATTCGATTGCAGAGTAAAATAGCTGTCCAACAAAGCCCCTCAACAAAATAAAGCGCAGCAACAAACAGCCTCAATAATACGGCAAAGACAGCACCATTGCCCTCGCCAACAAGAACGGGAACGCCAATGATGCCGTCACCAACAGCGAGAACCCGTCAGCGCGAGCAAGGTGCCTTGAAAGTCGAGATTGCAACAAAAATGAGGCTGTCGATGATCAGGCAAAGACAGCGAGACGGCGTCAGCTGAGTCGATTTGGCCCGAAAGAGGAGGGAGCACGCCTTATGGCGGCGACCGACGAATGAGCGCCAAATCGGCCAGCTGACGCCGTCGCAGCGTCAACAAAGTGCCGAGTGGGCTTGTAAGCCGGGTTCTGTCGTGAACGGTCATTTATCTTGTCTGCACGTTACCGTGCAGCTCCACGCACGCTACCCGAACGCGGACCGGGCCGGCCCATAGCGTTCCTATTCGCGCTTGCTCCGGATGGGGCTTGCCAAGCCGCCGTGTTGCCACGACGCTGGTGGTCTCTTACACCACCGTTTCAGCTTTTCCCTTTACGCCTTGCGACGCAGGTGGGAGTCTTCTTTTCTGCGGCGCTTTCCGTCGGATCACTCCGCCCGGCCGTTAGCCGGCATCCCGCCCTCTGGAGCCCGGACTTTCCTCACGCGTGCTGCAAGCAGCACATCGCGCGACCGTCTGGCCCACTCAGCAGTGCAAGAGTGTAGCACACCGTTGCCGCAGGCAATGGCACAACACAAGCGCTCGCACGATAAACCAAGAACCACCCATGCGCTACAATAGTTCAGTCGATGGGCAACGTCGTCAGTCGAGACGCGACCGCGCTCCGCACCCCTCCGCCTACTCGGTGCGTTCCCGCCTCCTCCCCGAGGCGGGATGTCGGCATTTTTCATGCAGCGACAACCAAATAGCCTGTGGACAGCATGGGCAGCATCGTGCATCTCGGCACCAAATGCAAAAAGGGACCCGTCCATTGCGGACGGATCCCTTAAAACAAGTGATCGTCAAACCGATTTACTCGGCGTCGGTCTCCTCGTCCTTCTTCTCGGAAGGAAGCGGGGTAACCTCGATCTCGACGCCCAGAGTCTCAGCAGCGGACTTCATGGACAGGGAGATACGACGACGGTCGAGGTCGATCTCCATGACCTTGACCTGAACCTTGTCGCCCACGTGGGTGACCTGAGAAGGCTGATCGACGTGCTTGTTGGCCATCTCGGAGATGTGCACCAGGCCCTCGATGCCCTCGCCCAGGTCGACGAAAGCGCCGAACGGGACAAGCTTGGTCACAGTGCCCTCGACGATAGCGCCGACGGGGTACTTCTTGACCAGTGCGCGCCACGGATCCTCGGTGGTCTGCTTGAGACCCAGGGAGATGCGCTCGCGGTTGAGGTCGACGTCGAGAACCTCGACCTCGACCTCCTGGCCAACCTTGACAACCTCGGAAGGATGGTTGACGTGGTTCCAGGAGAGCTCGGAAATGTGGATGAGGCCGTCGATACCGCCGAGGTCGACGAAGGCGCCGAAGTCGACGATGGAGGAAACGGTGCCCTGGAGACGCATGCCAGACTTGAGCTTGGACAGGATCTCGGAGCGCTCGGCCTTACGGGACTCCTCGAGCACGACGCGACGGGAGAGGACGACGTTGTTGCGGTTGCGGTCCATCTCGATGACGCGAGCCTCGATGCGGGTACCCATGTAGGAGGTGAGGTCCTTGACGCGACGGAGGTCGACGAGGGAAGCGGGCAGGAAGCCACGCAGGCCGATGTCGAGGATCAGGCCGCCCTTGACAACCTCGATAACCTCGCCCTCGACGTTCTCGCCGGAGTTGAACTTCTCCTCGATGCGGTTCCAAGCACGCTCGTACTCGGCACGCTTCTTGGACAGGACCAGACGACCGTCCTTGTCCTCCTTCTGGAGAACCAGAGCCTCGATGGGATCACCGAGTGCAACGATGTCTGCAGGGTTAGCGTCCTTGCGGATGGACAGCTCGCGGACCGGGATAACGCCCTCGGACTTGAATCCGATGTCAACGAGCACCTCGTCATGCTCGATCTTAACGACAGTGCCGCTAACGAGATCGCCCTCATCAAAGTCGGTAATCGTACCGTCGATGAGGTTGTTCATCTCCTCCTCGTTGACATCGTCAAGAGAGAAAATGGACGAGTTCTGAATCTCACTCAAAGGTGGACCCCTTTCGAACTACGGGGCCCCGATTGCTAGGACCTACAGAAGGGTGCGACAAGCACACAACGTTTAGGAACACTCGGGAGCCGACAGATACTAATGTGACGCTTATGCAATCACGTTCGTATAGGTTACGGGGAAATGAGTTCGATTTCAAGCGTGAACTGCGATTTTTTACTCGTGTGGAGACTTTTTCGTAATCTTATGAACACACGTCTCCACAACTTGACGATAACCAGCCAGGCATTTGGCTTTGGGGTAAAGTATCCGGAGCCAACGACTCTAGATCAAATTTACGAGAAAGGTGCCCGCGTGCTCAAAGCAGTCGTTTTCGATATGGACGAGACGCTTCTCAGCATCAACCTCAACGCGTTCATCCTTCGCTATTTTAAGGATGTCTCATCGATGCTCGTGGATATCGGGCACCGCAGCCGCGGTGGCACGATGGCGCGCCTCGGCACCATCCTGGTCGACCTCAACGCCAATCGCCGCAGCGGCACGGACAACCGCACCAATCTTGAGTTTTACCAAGAAGAGGTCGAGCGCCGATGCGGGATCTGCCTCTCCGATCCCCTCATCTACGAGGCGTTTACCTACTATGACCGCGAAGTTCTTCCGTACAAGAACGACGATGTCATTAACGCCCACGCCATGCCGGGCGCGCACGCCGCGCTCCAGGCCGTACAGGACGCTGGACTGCGTTGCGCGCTCTTTACCAACCCCAGCTTTCCCCAGGGGGCCATCGAGTGCCGCATGGGCTGGGGCGACCTTGCCGACGCCCCCTTTGAGCTCGTGACGCACATGGGAAACGCCACCCGCTGCAAGCCCGATGCCACCTACTATCTAGAGCAGCTTCAGGTGATGGGGCTC
>CABRFA010000004.1 GCA_902470065.1 uncultured Collinsella sp. | reverse complement strand
GACGAGAACGGCAACGAAAAGCGCCACGGCTTTATCATCATCGCCGGCTCGGGCTACGATGCCGAGATCATGATGAAGGCCGCCCCCGCCAAAAACGACATCGGCGAGATCGCCTACTTCCTATCCGCGCTCGCCACGCCCAACCCCACGGTGGCACACTTTACGATTGAGCATGACGGCATTGTCGAAGAGCTCGATGGTATCTGCTGCATGGCAGGCAACACCTCAGTCATCCAAAACGACATCAACCTGTTCCCCGACTGTCGCATGAACGACGGCATGGTCGATATCGCAGTCATCGAGCCCGTAAAAACCGTGCAGCTGCTCCCGACCGTGATCACCGCTGCGCTTGACCCCGCCGGCAAGGTACTCGGGCGCCCGCAGTTCAAGATCATCCAGACCAAGGAAGCCAAGATCACCTGCACCCCGTCGCTGGGCATGCAGTTCGATGGCGAAATTATCTCCAGCAATTCGGGCGTCTTTGGAGCCCGCGCGCTTCCACAATGCCTCGACCTCATCGTCGACGAATTCTCCCCGCTCGGAAAATAGGAGGACCCCATGAACGACAATCCCCTGCTCGGCTTTATCATCATCGTTTTGGCCATGCTCGTCGGCTATGCGATCAACGTGATCCACCGCCGGAAGAAGTAATTCCACATTGGTATGATATTCATCAAATTATCGTCTCCCCTGCTGTTTATGCATTTGCCAAGCAGCGGGGGATTTTCATTTCGGGCATTCCCAGTTACTTTATTCGGCTACAGTAATTACAGGGCGTCTTTATTAAAGTAAAACTACAAACTGAGTACAATTAACCGCTCATCGCATATTTCATTACGCTTATCGAGTAAGTTTCTTTCATAGATGAATATTGTTTCCAGTTCGTTACGCTAATGGGGTGTCTTTATTGGCTGAAGCCCTCTGGCGACAGAGGGCTTTCGCACGCTGGGAGGGAAAATGAGGAAAACTCACCCCGTCAACGCGCTCAAGAAGCTAGGCATAGGCCTCGCCTTTGGAGCTGCAACCATCATGTCCATGCCGACATCTGCGCTCGCCTGCACGCAGGTCTATATGGGCAACAAGCTGACGGCCGACGGTAATACGTACTACGGCCGCACCGAGGACATTGGCACTCGTTACCTCAAACACTATGGCATCGAGCCCTCTTATGGCCCTGGTCATACCTACAGCTCGGACGAGTCCGGATTCTCCTACACCTCGACCAAGACTACGTATCGTTACAGCTACGTGCGCGACCATCCTGCTGAGTGGGACGGACGCTGGGATGCCTACTCCGAGGCCGGCATCAATGAGAGGGGCGTCTCCTGCTCCGCAACACTGAGCACCTCCTACAACGACGATGCCAAGGCAGCGGATCCCACGACCAAGCATGCCCACAAAGCAAATCCCGAGGTCAAAAATACCGGCATCGGCGAGTACAGCTACGCGGGCGTCATCTTGAGCGAGAGCGCAACGGCCCGCGAGGGCGTCGAGCTTATCGGCAGTCTGATTGACGAGCAGGGCGTCTGCTCCAACGACCAGATTGTCATCGCCGACAACACCGAGACTTGGCTGTTCGCCGCGCTTTCCGGCCACCAGTGGATCGCTATGAAGCTGACCGACGACGTCGCTTCGGTCAACCCCAACATTAGTAACCTCAATTTTCAGGTCAATCTTGACGATCCTGAGAACTGCCTCCACTCTGAGGGGATCAAGACTATGCCCGAAGAGAAGGGCTTCGCCAAGTACTTTGAAGACGGACAGTTCGATGTTGCCCAGACCTACGGTGCATCTATCAACAATACGGGCATGGGCTCTTGGGCGCGTTATATCCAGGGCCGCGACTACTTTATGGCTCCGCTGACCGAGGGCACCGACTACGAGATCGTCAAGGACAAGGACAAGAATGACGTCACGCTCGGTGCCATGGTTCATGAGATGCAGCCGCTGTTCTTCCAGCCCAGCAAGTCCGACTGGAACACGTTTGAGCTGATTCGCGCCTTCGGCAACCGCGGTGAAAAAGTCCCCGGCCTTAATGCCAATACTGACGGTGTCAGCAGCATCGGTTCCGACCGCAACGCCGAGGCCAACCTCTTCCAGATTCGAAAGGGCTATGACCCCGAGGTTGCAACCATCCAGTGGGAGATGCTCTCCTGCGCCGAGTTCTCCGTCGCTATCCCGCTATACTCCGCTCTGATGACCGAAGTCAGCCCCTACTTCAGCGACCAGACCGTTGATTATGGTCACTGCAGCGAGACGGACATCGTGAACAACGAGGAGCCCGAGAACTCCATTAACTACGTCCTGATGGACATCAACTCGCTTTGCTTCGCGAACCGCGCACAATTCGCCACCAGCGTCCGCACCTACCTCGATGCGCTCCAGAACGAGCTCATCGAGCAGAACAAGGAAGTCGACACCGCCATGCTGGCCGAGACGACCACCGAGGGCCGCACTGCCCTGGCCAACAAGGCCGGCAAGGCTGCTACCGAGAACACCTACAAGAAGTGCAAGGCACTGCTCCAGGAGATGCGCGCCTATCAGAAGGCCGAAAACTTCGACCAGCCCTTCACCCCGAGCGACCTGAACACCGAGACCAATGGCCTCAAGGTGTCCATCACCTACGCCAAGGACGCTCTTGCCACCGACCCGGTAACCCCGGATCAGCCTGGCACTCCCGAGCAGCCTGGTACTCCTGAGCAGCCCGGTACCCCCGAGCAGCCCGCTAAGCCCGAGCAGCCGGCCGCCAAGCCTGAGAAGCCTGGCAAGTCCGACACCACGACCACGGTAACCACCAACAAGACGAACACCAAGGGCGGCCTGCCCACCACTGGCGATCGTTTTGATGGCCGCATGGTGGCCGCATTCGCCATCGCTGGCGTTGCCGTCATCTCCGCGGGCGGTTACTTCCTCTACCGTCGCAATAAGGAGTAACGTCTTAGCTGAGCGGGCGGGGCACATGAGTCACCACGCCCGCTCAGCCCGCTCTTTTGACCGGCGGGAAACCCGCCTGAAATCTTTTCAAAAAAGATTTCCCCGCACACACTTCGCTGTGCTATAGTGCAGCGCAACAGCAACTAGGTGCGACCGCGCCACGGCATCACGAAAGGAGCCACCAACATGAAGAACACGATGAACTCTCTCAACAACTGGTGGTGGCGTGATGCGAATACGATCGGTCGACAGTGAGTCCCTCACGCCTGTTTTTGCGCTCTAGGTGATTGGAAGGCCTCCGGTTTCGACCGGGGGCCTTTTTCTATCTCGAGCCCGATCGCATTCGCATCACGCGCCTCCGCTTTTCTCTTGCACTCCCATTCCGAAAGGATTTTCACCATGTCTCAGAACACCACCGCCGCCCAGCCCCGCACCGTCCAGACCGCCGACCGCGGCAAACTTGACGTCCGTGCTCTCGTCCTGCTCGCCATCCTGCTCGCTGCCGGCTTCATCCTCAACTTCACCGTCGGCAAGGCCATCTCGGGCATCTCGGGCGGCATGATCAGCCCCGAGTTCATCATCTCGGCCTTCTGCCTCACCATTCTGGTCATTCGCCCCAACATCGGTCAGGCGCTCGTCATTGGCCTCATCTCGGCTGCCGTGATCCAGATCACCACCACTTCGCCTTTCGTCGATTTTGCCGCCGAGGGCATCGCCGCCATGCTCATGGCCGGCATCGTCAACGCCGCTGGCAAGAACGGTCAGGTCAAGCCCGCCATCGCCATTGTCGCAACCTTCCTGACCACCTTTGTCTCCGGCGCCATCTTCATGATCATCAAGATGGCCATGCTCGGCGTGGTCGGCGAGCTCGCCGCCGCCATGCTGCCCGTCGTCGCCATGACCGCCGTCTTTAACGCCATTCTGGTCGGCGCCCTCTACTTGCCCATCCAGAAGGCCCTGAAGCTCAACTAACCCGCTCGGCTTTACGAGCCACCCCATCTTGGCGTTCATTCGTCGCTCGCGCTCCCAAGCACGCTTCGCTCCTCTTTCGCGCTAACCTGGGGTCCTTCGTAAAGCCGTCTCCGTGCTTCACCACCAAAGACTGTCCCAAACGGCTAGCTTTTGGGGACGTTCTTAAACGACTAGTCATTAAAGAACGTCCCCAATGACTATGAAAGGTATCCATGGAAACGATCATCAACGTCGACGATGTCTCGTTCTCCTATGGCACGCAGACCGAGCAGGCGCTCAGCCACATCTCGCTCAGCGTGAACAAGGGAGATTTCATCGGCATCATCGGGCCCTCGGGCGCCGGCAAGTCCACGCTTGCCGCCTGTCTGTCGGGCGCCGTGCCCCACCACTACACCGGCACGTTCTTTGGGTCCGTCATGGTCGACGGCCACGACACCTGCGAGGCCTCGCTCACCGACGTGTCGCAAATCGTCGGCAGTGTGCTACAGGATATCGACACGCAGATGGTCGCTTCGATCGTCGAGGACGAGATGCTCTTTGGCCTCGAGAACTTTGGCGTTCCCCACGACCAGATCGAGCAGCGCGTGAGCGAAACGCTCGAGACCGTCGGCATCAGCGACCTGCGCGACCGCGAGATCGCCACGCTCTCGGGCGGACAGAAGCAAAAGGTAGCCATCGCCGCCATCCTCGCCATGCGCCCGCGCGTCTTGGTTCTCGACGAGCCCACCGCGGCACTCGACCCCGCCAGCTCCACGTTGGTCTTCGAGACGCTGCGTGAGGCAAACCGCGCACTTGGAATCACCATCGTCGTCGTTGAGCAAAAGGTCGCCCTGCTCTCGGAGTACTGCAACCGCGTGCTCGTGCTCAACCATGGCGAAATCGCGCTGCAGGGCGAGCCACACGAGGTCTTCGCGCATACCGACGAGCTCCGTGCCATCGGCGTCGACTGCCCTCGCGTCACGCGTATCTTCAATAGCCTCGAGGCCGATGGCCTGGTAAGCGGTACCCCCTGCTTGGATGTCGATGAGGCCGAGCGCATGATTTCGGGCATCGTCGACCCCGCACACGCGGCTATCGAAGCCCAGGCACCCGCCGGTTCCCCGCATGCACCGTCGTTGCGTCCTCATGCCAAGGACGCCGAACCCGTACTCACCTTCGACCATGTTGAGTTTGCCTATCCCAATGGCGGCGCCGCCGTACACGACCTTAGCCTGACGCTCTATCCTGGCGAGCTCGTGGGCATCGTCGGCCAGAACGGCGCCGGCAAGACCACGCTCACCAAACTGCTCACAGGCCTGCTTAAGCCCGCCTCGGGCAGCGTGCGCGTCACGGGACTGGATACCGCAGCCGTTCCCACGAGCCGTATCGCCCGCGAAGTCGCAACCCTCTTCCAAAACCCCGACCGTCAGATCTGCAAGGACACCGTGCTCGACGAGGTCGCCTTTGGCCTGGAGCTTGCCGGCATCGACCGTGCCGAGGCGCTGCGTCGCGCCCAGCTCGTCATCGATCGCTTTGGCTTGCCGGCTGACGAGGCGCCCTTCTCGCTGTCGCGCGGCCAGCGCCAGATGGTGGCACTCGCCTCCGTCGTAGTGGTTGAGCCCAAAATCGTGGTGCTCGACGAGCCCACGAGCGGCCTTGATTACCGCGAGTGCATGACCGTCATGGAAACGGTGCGCACCATGGCCGAGCGCGGTTGCGCCGTTATCATGGTCTGCCACGATATGGAAGTCGTTTCCGACTTTGCCGAGCGCATTGTGGTGATGGCCGACGGTCGTATCCTCGACCGCGGCCGCACGCACGAGCTATTCTCGAACATCGAGCTCATGCGGCGTGCCTACGTGGAACCTCCCCAGGTTATTGAACTCTCGCGCCGTCTGGCATCTTCCGTCTCGTCCGCTTTTGCGCAGGTGAGCGAGGTCACCGATGTCGTTCGAATTACCGAGGAGATGGTCCACCGTGGTTAACGTCATCGACTACATGCCGGGCGATACGCTGCTGCATCGCCTGAACCCCGTCGTCAAACTGGGCCTCGCCGCCGCCATCATCGTCGGCATCTTCTTGTCCGACACCTACGTGGCGCTGCTGGGCTTTTTGGCACTCACCCTTGCACTGGGTGCCTACGCCGGCGTCGTCGACCGTCTGTTCTCGCTGCTCAAGTTGCTGATTCCGCTCGCGCTTATCATGCTGGTGCTCCAGCTGGCCTTTATGCGCGATGGCAACGTGGTGTGGGGCTTTATCACCGACACGGGCCTCATCACAGGATCGAAGGCCTGCCTGCGCCTGCTGGGCGTGGCGTTACCGCTCATCCTCATGCTCATGGTGACCAAGCTCAACGACCTTGCCAACGCCTGCGTCGAGGTACTGCACGTGCCGTATCGCTATGCCTTCACCTTTACCACGGCGCTGCGCTTTGTGCCGGTGTTTGGTCAGGAGATGAACGCCATCATGGAGGCGCAGACCGCACGCGGCGTCGAGTACGACACCAAGAACCCCATCAAGAAGCTTAAGCTCATGCTGCCACTGTGTGTGCCACTGCTCATCTCGAGCGTGGGCAAGACCGATGCCACAGCCTTGGCGGCAGAACAGCGCGGCTTCTATCTGCGTACGCGCGCCAGCTCGTACAAGCGCTACCCCATCAAGGGCCTGGACATCGCCGTGCTCATCGTCAGTATCGCCCTCATCGCCATCGGCTTCCTGTTCTAGTTCACCACCGACAGCAACCGTCCAACGCAAAAGGCCTCGGCTCGCACCAAACGAACCGAGGCCTTTACTGTTTCACCAGATAAAACCTACCAAAATTAACCTGTCCCTTTTTGGCGGGTCGGAAGCTAGAGGCGGTAGGGGGCGCCGCTGCGGATGATGGATTCGCGCACCAGGACATCCATGGCGTCGAGGGTGATCTCGGGCATCTCTCGGTACTTTTGCAGCACCGAGAGCTCGGTGCAGGCCAGAATGACGCGGTCGCAGCCGCTACGGGCGAACTCCCACATCACGCGGTCGAACTTATCCATATCGGGCTCACGTCCGGCCTTCACATCATCGTAGATAAGCGACATCACATCGTTCTGACGTTTCTCGCTGGGATAGACGACCTCAACACCCGCAGCCTTACATTCGCGGCCGTAGACGCCCGCGCCCACGGTGCCATCGGTTCCCATAATGCCAATCTTGTGCACCGGCTCGGCCGGCATACTCAGGTTGGGATCGAACTCGCACTCCCCCATCACCGCACCCGCAAGGGCATAACGAACCGACTCACGCGGCATGTGGATAATCGGCACCTTCGTAAACGACTGGATCTGGTCGTAGAAGTAGTGCGACGTGTTGCAGGGAATGGCAATGTGCGCACAGCCCAGCGACTCAAGTGCCTGGGCACACTCTTTCATGGTCGCCAGCAGCTTGGCATGCTCGCCGGTCTTAATGGCCAACGTGCGGTCGGGCATGGTCGACTTGGAGAGCACCACCATGTCGATATGTTCCTGATCGCAGGCAGCAGCCGTATGACGCACTACCTGGTCGTAGTAATACGACGTGGCCTCGGCGCCCATGCCGCCGATAACTCCCAGCTTTTCCATCGCCGCCTCCTTGGTGACGCTTGCGCAATTGCGCGTATCATACCCGCGCCCGCCCGATGCAAACCGGACGGGCGCCGCACTCATCTACTTGTAATACGTCTTGAACAGCTTAAAGTGGCGCAGCTTGGTGTGCCACATGCGCAGCCAGCGGTTAAAGACAAAGTCGCCCTTCATAAACGAAGGGTCGGCGCCCTTGCCTTCCTTGTCCAGGCGATGCACCTTAGCGCGCAGCTCGGGATCCTTGACGTACTTGTCGACGACGCCCATGGGAACGACCATCCACAGCGCCTCGTCCTGCGCCGTCACAAACTCCGGCTCAAACGGGCGGTTGAACACATACTCGTCCACCACATACTTGGCGACGTTAAAGCCGCTGTTGGTGACGTAGTAGTTGCTGCGACCCTGACGTGTGTTGAAATCGAAGAACTTAAACGAGCCATCGCGCTCGTCGTACTTAACGTCAAAGTTGGAATAGCCCACAAAGTGAAGGTCCTCGAGCAGCTTGCGCACGCCGCCCATGAGCTCGTCGTTGGGCTCGGTAATGATACAGGCATGGTTGCCGACGCCGTGGGGCTGATGCTCCTCGAGCAGCACATGGCCCAGGCACATCATGCGCACCTTGCCGTTGCGGTCGGAATAGCTGGTGAGCACGCGCATGTACTCGTCGTTGCCGGGCACGCGATCCTGCAAGATCAGATCGTCGGTGTAGCCGCTGGCATACGAATCGCGAATGACCTGTTCCAGCTCGGCGCGGTCGGCAATCTCATAGGCCTTCTTCTGGCCCTCGAACTCATGTTGCCACCACATGATGCCGTCAGAAGGCTTCAGAATCATCGGGTAGGGAAAATCGATCTGGTCGAGCACTTCGGCAGGTGCCTCGCCTTGGGCGTTCAGCATCGCCATGGTGAAGGTAAAGGTATGCGGATAGGGCACGCCATGCTTCTCGCACAGCTCGTAGAAGATCTCCTTCTTCTGGCACTGCTCGAGCATGCTGTAGGGCGCGTAGGGAGCGACGATGTTATCCGCCAGCTCATGAGCATCCTTGGCTTGAGCCACGAGAGCGACATAGTTGTCGCCACAGCCCACAAGGACAATAGTCTTGTCGGCATGCGCTTGGGCAATGCCGTTGACGGTTTTGAGCATCACGGGCATGGTGTCGATATCCACGTTGGGCGTGTAGTCGATAATCTGGCTGCGGTACGCGGGACCCGTCTGATACTTGCCAAAAACCAGACTCTTGACCTGGTACTCCTCGTAGAAGGCGCGCGCCACCGAATAGGCGTTGATGTCGCCACCAAGCAGCACGGGAATGAACTCGTGCTCTGTAAATTGCAATGCCATGGAAACTTCCTATCATGAACTGCCCACACAACGGGCGGTCTTTGCGCAACTGATTTATTCTAGCGTGCCAAGCCGCCAGCGCCCAAAGCTCCACCGTATCTATGGCAATCGACGTAAACGTCCGGCACGAATACGGCGCTCACCGTTGTATGACAATGGGCAATGAACCTACCATTGTTGTAGGATTCAGCATATTGACATCCTCGAACGAAAGGCGCATACGTGCCCCAAGACCATCCGACCGATAATCCCATCCTCAATGCCGCGAAGCGCGAGCTGGCGGAACGCACACAAACGGCAGCTCCCCTGTGCACGGCAAACGACGCCTACAACGGACCCGCCCACATCGTCTCGATCAACACGTCGGCACACAAGGGCACGCGCAAGTCGCCCGTCGCCGATGGACGCGACACCGTTATAGAGCAATTTGGTCTCGCCACCGATGCGCACGCCGGGCATTGGCACCGCCAGGTTTCCTTTTTAGCTGCAGAGTCTATCCAGACGGCGCAGGCGCGCGGGCTCGATGTGCACGAAGGCGACTTTGGCGAGAACTTCACAACCCAGGGCATCAACCTGCTCTCGCTCCCCCTGGGAACGCAGCTCAAGATTGGCAACGATGTCCTGGTCGAAATCAGTCAGATCGGCAAGGTCTGCCACACACGCTGTGCCATCTACTATCTCGCCGGCGACTGCATCTTTCCCCACGAGGGTGTTTTTGGCGTGGTACTAAAGGGCGGAGAGGTCAACGCAGGCGACGAAATCCAGGTAGTCAAACTCGGCGACGGCACCTGTTCGTTCACCCCCGCCGAGGCCCTCGAAGAGATTGAGCAGGCTCGCCAGAAGGGCACGCTGTAGTTATAAAACCCCACGTTGAGATGGCTTTTACAGCCCAAAACTCCTCTCAAACAGGGCTCTGTAACGTTAAAGTTGAACTCTATGGTTTCTCAACAATTCATCATAACTGCAGGTCAAAGCCAAAGCCTCAAGTTCAACTTGACCCTTTGGGACCTTTAAGGTTCAAGTTGAGGTCGAAAGCAGTAGTAGAATAACGTTCGAACCATAACCTACGATTGATTGCAGAGGGACTGGATGCAGCATTCGAATCATCGCACCGCAGCGCTCATTGCGTCGAAGCCGGCTCGTATCATCACGAGCGCCGCGCTCGCCGTTGCGCTGACGGCCACGCCGATGCTCTCCCCCGTTGCGGCGTATGCCGCCTCGCAGGCAACGCAGGACCAGCTTTCCGCAGCCCAGCAGAAGATTGAAGCCGCCACGAGCGCCTACAACGACGCCCGCACCAAACTCGATGACCTGCAAAAGCAGATTGACTCCAATGAGGCAAGCATCGAGGAAATCGAGGCCAAGCTTCCCGAGCAGCAGGCCAAGGCAAGCTCTGCCATGCGCGATCTGTACAAGTATCAGAAGGGCACCAATCCCATCGTGAGCTTCCTGGTCAACGCACAGAGCCTGGGTGAGTTCATCACGACCTGCAAATATACCAACCAAATCACGAGCTCGAGCGTCGACGAGATCGAAGAGCTCAATAACATGCAAACCGAACTCGAGCAGAACAAGGCTGAGCTCCAGCAGGCCAAGTCTCAGCTTGAGGCAGAGCAGAAAAACGCCGAGGATGCGCTGGCGCAGGCCCAGCAGCTCCGCAGCGAGGCACAGGCAAAAGCCGAGCAGGAAAATGCCGCCGAGCTTGCCAAGCTTGAGGCCGATAAGGCCGCTGCCGCCGAGAAGCTCTCGGGCGAGGGCGTAAGCGGCAGCAATTCCAGCAGCCAGGCCACCAACACCAACACCACCATCGACACCACAGTGAACAACGCCAATACCGGTAGCTCCGATTACGATTCGTTCATTAATGAGTGGACGAGCCGCATCGACAATTATCTCGCCGGCTCCCCCATGGCAGGCCAGGGCTATAACTTTGCCGTCGCCGCTTGGAATACCGGTGTCGATCCCCGTTGGTCCCCCGCCATCGCCTCCATCGAGAGCACCAAGGGTGCTTATTGCGCCAATTCTTACAACGCCTGGGGCTGGAGTGCCCGTGGCGGCGGTTGGCGCAGTTTTGGCAGCTGGAGCGAGGGCATCTCCGCCCACGTCGCCTATCTGGGCGCCAACTACGGCTCCACCCTTACCCCGGCTGCGGCCAAAAAGTACTGCCCGCCCACGTGGCAGGACTGGTACAACAAAGTCGCCGCTCAGATGAACCGCATCTAAGTGCAACTGCAAAGGGCCCCAATGGGGCCCTTTTCTTTTAGGTAGCGGAGGTATCGACGACGCCGGTCGCATTGGCAACCGCGACTATGACGATCATGCATAGAAGCAGCACACCCAATGCCTTGAACCAGAGTTTCGCGAGTTTCTTGCCGCGATAGCTGTCGAGCAGTGCAAATCGCCGACGAAGACGGCGCTTGTCGAGCAGCGCAAAATGCATAAGCACCATAAGGCCATCGACAAAGAAAAAATACTCGATTATGAGAAGCCACGTCGGGTAGCTTTGGTTTGCTCCGGTGGGGTGAAAGACGGCAAAGTGACTTCCGGCAAAGAACACAAGCAGCGAGAAGCAGACGAGCGTATTCCAAATGCGCCCCAGAGACTCCGGAACGCGAGAGAGCAGACCGTATGCAGCGGAGGCGGCAGGCCTAGGAAGCCCTGCGGGATTCTGGAGCCCTTGGGGCGTCAACACCGTCTCCGAGGCCGGGGTACGGACAGGCGCAGGCGCAGGAGGCCGCACGGGGCGACTCAGATCGTATGCCGCGCGCGTCGCCCGTCCCAACGCTTCCGCGCTCGCAAAACGCTTGACCGGGTCGAGCGCCATCGACATGCAGACGGCATCGGCAAGTGGAGTGGGAATGCCGCGCGCCTCGCATTGCTCGCGCATGTCGAGCCCTGGTTTAGGGTCGACCCCCGTCAAGCAGAAGAACAACAGGGCGCCAAGCGCATAGACGTCGCTGCGCACACTCGTCTGCCCAAACCCATACTGCTCGGGCGGCGCATAGGGTCGCGTGCCAAACTTGACGGTATCGGCATCGGCGCCATCGCGCCATACGCGCGCGATCCCCAAGTCGATAATCACCAGCGATGAAAACGTCAGGCCGTCATCAGGCGTATAGTTGGCACCCGTCACGATGATATTCGACGGCTTGAGGTCGCGATGGATCACCGGCGCCGACGTCTCCCCCGCCATTGCAAAACCGGCGTGGAGCTCGCCCACGGCATCGCATAGGGCAGGATACAGTTCACGCACATAATCGGGGGTGGCTCCTAGACGGTCCACCAGCGCCCCGAGCGTCTCCCCTTCGATGTATTCCATAACCACGTTGAGCTCGTCGCCCACACGACGACAATCGACGATTCTGGGCAGGTGCTCAAAACGCCTGCCTGCCCGCTGAGCGGCAAACAGACGCTCGTATGCCCCGCCGATTTGAGCCGAAGCATCGATGCGTTTACGGACAAAGGGACCGAGCGAACCACCGCCGGTTCCTTCAAAGTACACGAGCTCGGTTGTTTCAACGGACGAGCGCTTAAGTACTCGCTCCACGCGATAGCTGTCGTCGCGATCGAGCGACGCCAGGTGCTCGGCAAGCGCTGCGGTCAGCTCGTCATCGGAATATGTTGGGGTCTGAGTATCCATAGGCACCATCATAGCGCAGGGCGCAGACACCTCATGGCATCCGCGCCCCGTTCGTTTGCATCGTTGTTCGGCAGCTCCGCCGGCTCAGATATCAGCCGCTAACTCACCGTCTCCTCGCCAAAGCGATACAGCTCCTCGTTGACCTTTTGGAGGCTGCACCCGCGATCGATGCAAAAGATGATAATCGCATCGCGGCGGTCCTTGCAGTTAAGGACGCTTACCCCGGCAGCCGTCAGCGCACGGTTGGTCTCTTTGAGCGTCAGCGCCATCGCAAAGGCAATCTGCAGCACCTTATTGCGACTCGGATGACGCGCGCCGGTAAAGATCTGATAGCCAAAGGTCTCATTGAGATCGGCCATACGAACCACGCGCGAGCGCTCCAAGCCCTTTTCCTGCAGTAGCTGCTTCAGGTAGTTCGAAAGCGACGGGGTGGCAAAGTCGTGTTCTTTGATATAGCCATCGATGTTTGGCGCGTCGAGAAGCTCATTGAGTAACTCGTCAGTCAGCTTTTTATCGGGCATACGACTTCACCTCCCCCAGTGCATGCAACATGCTAGAAACCGCTTACGTCCGAACGCTCCCAGCTAGCAACCTGGTCGGGAGACACCGTACCCAGCGCCTCGAACTTCCAGGAGCCGCCCGCCTTCAGATGATTGGTGTTTGCAAGAGCCGTTCCAACCTGGTTGCCATCGGCATCATACAGAACATATTCAATCTGAATGTAGCTCTTTTCCTTATCCGTGTTATTGGTCAGCGTGCCCGTGATCTTATAGGTAAACTGATTGGAAGTGTCTTCAGCCTCGTCAGCAATGGTATACGGTTCTTGCGGTTCTTTTTGCTCCTCAGCCTGCCGTGTCGTCTCGGCAGGTTTTGCCGAATCGCTCGCAGACGAATCGGTTGAATTGCCACCCATAGAGCCCACGGCACCGACAATAACCAGCACCACGATGATGCCTAGGACAATCTTGCCGATCGGCTTCTTTCCCTCTTTTGCCATTATTCATCCTTCCTACGATCCGGCTACCGTGCCGGCACACAGCACATCGTAGGAAGGATTGAACTTGAATTCATTAGCTGAGAGCTAAGGCTGCGGTAAACGGCCAATGCAGTTATCCAAACGCCGAGCAAACGCACTGCGCGCGACCGTCTGTTGGCAGTGCATCAACCCACCGTGACGGATTCCCCGGTAAAGGCACTGATCATCAACAGGACAAAGAAAACAAGGTAGCTGGCACTCAGCAGGTACGCAATGATCAGAAAGACGACCCAGCCGACATTGGTTTTACCGTCGGCACGGCGTTGCTCGCGATTGCGGCAGAGCCAAATCGTCACGCCAATGGCCACAATCAACAGCACAAGTGCTGCCGCGGCAAGCCCGGCAAGCGCAAACATCACACCAATGCTCACAGCAATAACCGGAAGCAACAACAAGCCACATCCACACCCACCGGGACTATAAACGGCAGACTGTCGGCGTCGTTCCATCGTCACTCCAACCTCAATATCTTTGAGCACTACAACGCAGCGGCCTGCTGGACAGGAACGATCTTATTCAGCTCCGGTTCGATCCGCCTTTTCTCGGCCTCAAGGTCAAACGCCACCTGAGCGCGCAGCCAATAACCATCCGTCAGGCCAAAATAACGGCAAAGACGGAGGTCGGTGTCGGCCGTCACGCGACGTTTTCCCAAGACAATCTGCCCGATACGCTGAGCCGGAATCCCAGTCTCTTTCGCAAGGCGATATTGAGAAATGCCCATGGGAACAAGAAACTCCTCTTTGAGAAGCTCACCAGGAGTCACCGGCGACAGCAAATCGGCCGAAGTCTCATCACTTGTGATAATCGACGATTTCGACATTCCAAGCCATCTCCTGTCTCCACTCAAAACAGACCCGATAGCGCTCGTTAACACGGATGCTATATTGACCGGCACGATCGCCCTTCAAAGCTTCCAGGCGGTTGCCCGGTGGAACGCGAAGATCATCAAGCGAAGCACAAACCTGCAGTTGGCGAATCTTCCTCAACGCAACACGCTCAAAGGGCACGAACCTCCTGACCCGCACACCCATGGCAAAGCGTTCGGTATCCTCATCTTTATACGATGCAATCATAGTATCGCCTTACGTTAGTAACGTCAAACGTTTCTATAGACTTACATCTCTATTATATCGTACGTTTGTTCGTGTTTTCTAGAACAAATAGTCCTTCACGCCTTAGTCAAGCGAAAGTAATCGTTTGTAGACATCGAGGCCTTTGAGTAGGATTTCCTCGTCGAAGAGCATGCTATCGGTATGCAGAGCGCTTGTGGCATAGGCGGGGCAGCCATCCGAATCACTCGGGTTGTCTTGGTCCTCTGGCATACCCGTGCCCAGCAGGAAAAACACGCCCGGCAGATAGCGTTGATAGAACGCGAAATCCTCGGCGATCAGCAGCGGCTCATCCACGAGCTGTAGCTCGGGCAAGGCAGGCGCGACATTGGCAAATAGCTCGGGGTCGTTGTCGACCGGCGGATAGCCCTCGGCAAAGTCGAGATCATACGTGCAGCCCGTTGCGGCACAGGCATCGTCCAGCACGCGGCGCACGCCTTCGCGCGCCCGGTCGAACATGTCGTCCGTAAACACACGCAGGCTTCCGGCCACATGGGCCTCCCCCGCCACCGCGTTGCAAACGGTGCCGGCCTGCAGCAGACCAAACTTACCGATACAGGGCTCGTCGGTGCCCAGCTCGTCCATCAGTTCGCGCTCGGCAACCAAGAACTTGGCAGCCGCCAGCGCCGCATCGTGCGACTCCTCGACCGGAACGCCATAGGTCTTAGCGATATGGATGCTCGTCCCGTGAATATGAATGTGTGTCTCACTCGAACGCGCCAGCAGCGGACCGGAACAACTCGCCAACGTGCCGGCAGGCAGATCGGGCCACACATGGAAGCCAAAAATGCGGTCAGCCCCATAGCGCTCGAACACACCGCTCTCGCATACCGTCTTGGCACCACCGGTCGTTTCCTCGGCCGGCTGGAACACAAAGAGAACGTTGCGCCTAATGGCGCCCGGCTGCTCGCGAATCGTACGGTCGACATACGTCGCGGCGGCAAGTGCCATGGCCATGTGTCCGTCATGTCCGCAAGCGTGCATCTTGCCGGGATGGATCGAGGCAAAGGCCGCTCCCGTCGCCTCCGCGATGGGCAGCGCATCCATATCGGCGCGAATCGCCGTGGCATGCGCGGCATCAACGCCAGCGTCGAAGAAAGCACAGACGCAGCTGGGGCACGGATGGGTCACTTCGCAGGTGAGCGGTGCCAGCACGCCCTCGATATAGGCGATAGTCTGCGGAAGATCGAAATCGAGCTCCGGAATGCGATGGAGATCGCGGCGATAGCGACGGAGTTCTTGGAGCTCGGTCATAGAGAATCCCTTCGTGAGGCACATCTGTTGCAACTTATTGTGATACAGGATTGTGGCACACATGTTTCCAGCATATTGCTGCATTTTTTAAACGTTATATACGAATACTCTTGTTTGGTAAAGTGCAACGTGATAGGGTCTTTACCACTTGATAGAGGCGCGGGCACGAAGAGCCGCGGGCGAGCCGGCAGGCTTTGACCCCGTGGGGAGGCGAAACCCGCCGAACTGGGTTTTTCGGGCACGAACAACCTGGTGGGCCTGTGGGAAACACCCACAGGACTGTCTGCAGCAATGCGGGAGCGCTATCCGGACATTGGGTCCACGCTATGCGGATTTGATGCGCCGATGGCGCCGTCTGGATAGCGAGGTTTACGGGACATGGCATTGACCCCCAACGAGGCATATGCGGCCAAGCAGCCGTTTGTGGACAAGGAGACGCTCGAGCATATCGTCGAGCAGTTCCCCACGCCGTTTCATCTATACGACGAGGCAGGCATCCGCCGCAACATGCAAGAAGTGCGAGACGCCTTTGCATGGAACCCGGGCTTTAAGGAATACTTTGCCGTCAAGGCCAACCCCAACCCGGCGCTCATCTCCATCCTCAACGAATACGGCTGCGGCTGCGATTGCTCGAGCTATACCGAGCTCATGATCGCCCGCTCACTGGGTATCACGGGACACGACATCATGTTCTCGTCCAACGACACGCCGGCTGCCGACTTTGAGCTCGCCGACAAGCTGGGTGCCATCGTCAACTTTGACGACATCAGCCACATTGAGTTCTTTGAGCGTTTTGCGGGGCCCATCCCCAAGACGGTCAGCTGCCGCTTTAATCCAGGCGGCCTGTTCCAGCTCTCCAACGGCATCATGGACAACCCGGGCGACTCCAAATATGGCATGACCACCGAGCAGCTCTTTGAGGCCTTCCGCATGCTCAAGGCCAAGGGCGCCGAGAATTTTGGCATCCATGCCTTCCTTGCCAGTAACACCGTCACTAACGACTACTATCCCAAGCTCGCACGCATCCTCTTTAAACTTGCCGTGCGCCTGGAGCGCGAGACCGGCGCACATGTCGCCTTTATCAATCTGTCCGGCGGTGTGGGTATCCCCTACCTGCCCGAGCAGCAGGCTAACGACATTCACGCCATCGGTGAGGGCGTACACGCAGCCTACGACGAGATTCTGGTCCCCGCCGGCATGGGCGATGTGGCGATCTGCACCGAGATGGGTCGCTTTATGATGGGCCCCTACGGCTGCCTGGTCACCAAGGCCATCCACGAGAAGCAGATCTACAAGGACTATATCGGCGTGGACGCAAGCGCCGTCGATCTGATTCGTCCTGCCATGTATGGCGCCTACCACCACATTACGGTGATGGGCCAGCCGGGTGGCGACGACAAGACCACAGCGCCCGTCACGGACACCTACGACATCACGGGCAATCTGTGCGAGAACAACGACAAGTTCGCCATCGATCGCGAGCTGCCGCATATCGACATGGGCGACCTGCTTGTGATCCACGATACCGGCGCGCATGGCTACTCCATGGGCTACAACTACAATGGACGCCTGCGCTCCGCCGAGGTCCTGTTGCGCCCCGATGGCTCGGCCGACCTCATCCGCCGCGCCGAGCGCCCGGGCGATTACTTTGCCACGCTCGACGTGCTGCCGAGCGGCCGAGAGCTGCTGGCCAAGTCGCGCGCCGAAAGTGCCCGCCGTCGCGCCCAAGACGAGCGCCTGGCAGTCGCCGCCCAATGGAACAAACGCATCCAGATCGCGGACGCGAAGGAGAAGAACATGGACATCCGCAATCTCGAGGGCTCAATCGTCGCCCTTGTTACGCCATTTAAAAAGGACGGCAGTGTCGACTTTGACGCACTCGAGCGCCTTATCGATTTCCACCTGCAAAACGGCACCGACGCCATCCTCACCCTGGGCACCACCGGCGAGAGCGCCACGATGACCGACGACGAGGATAACTCCGTCGTCGCCGCCGTGGTCAAGAATGTTGCAGGACGCGTCCCCGTCATTGCCGGCTCGGGCTCCAACTCCACGCAGACCATGCTCACCAAGTCGCTTACTTACCAGGGCTTGGGAGCCGACGGCCTGCTGCTCATTACCCCCTACTACAACAAGTCCAACGAAGAGGGTATCTATCAGCACTTTAAGACCGTCGCCGATGCCGTGAACATCCCCTGCATCCTGTACAACATCCCCGGCCGCTGTGGCTGCGGCATCAGCGAGCGCAACGTAGAACGCCTGGCCGCGCACCCCAACATCATGGGTATTAAGGAGGCCTCGGGCAACGTCGCCTACGCGGCCAAGATCGCCCACCTGCTGTCAGACGACTTCCGCATGTACTCGGGCGAGGACGCGCTTACCGTGCCGCTCATGAGCCTGGGCGCCTCGGGCACCATCAGCGTGTGGGCAGACGTGCAGCCGCAGCTCGTGCATGACATGTGCCGCGCCTATTTGGACGGTGACGTGGCGCGTGCCCGCGATATCCAAATTGCCGGCCAGCCGCTCATCAATGCCCTCTTTAGTGAGGTCAACCCCATCCCCGTCAAAGAGGCGCTCGCCCAGATGGGTATGATCGAGGCAAACTACCGCATGCCGCTGTGCCCCATGGCAGACGACACGCGCTCTGCACTTACCGATGCTCTGAAGGGGGCTGGTCTGCTTGATTAAGACCGTCATTATGGGAACGGGCCGCATGGGCTCGCTCATCCGCACCACCGCCGAGGGCGTTGTCGACGCCGCCGGTCAATCCGTTTTTGATATCGTGGCCCAGATTGGCTTCGATTTGAGCAAGCTCGAGAACGCACCGGCTGCCGATGTGATTATCGACTTCTCGAACGTCGTGACCTTCGATGCCGTCGTCGCCTATGTCGAGCGCACGGGCGCGGCGTTGGTCTCGGGCACCACGGGCTACACCCCCGAGCAGATGGACCGTCTGCGTGAGCTGGGCCAGAACACCCGCGTTATGCACTCGGGCAATTACTCCATCGGCATCGCAGCCCTGCGTCATCTAGTGGCCCAGGCCACGCGCGAGTTGCCCGGCTTTGACTGCGAAATCGTCGAGACGCACCATAACCAAAAGGTCGACGCCCCCAGCGGTACCGCCAAGCTGCTGCTCGACGCCGTAGTCGAGGCCGAGCCCGAGACAGGCTACCACCCCGTCTACGGACGCGAGGGCATGTGCGGCGCGCGCAATCCCAAGGAGATCGGCATGCACTCGCTGCGCGGTGGCACTGTCGCCGGCGTCCACGAAGTGAGTTTCTTTGGCCAGGACGAGGAGGTCACGCTCACCCACCGCGCCACGAGCCGTCAGATCTTCGTCAACGGCGCCCTGGCCGCCACCCAGAAGCTCGTCACCCGCGAACCCGGCTTCTATACGTTCGACCAGGTCATGTTTGCCCAACCAGGTATCAACCGAATCCACCCAAAGGAGAGATAGCAAATGAGCAACGCAGCCGAGATGAATGCCCAGGAGATTATCAACTACATCGCCACCGCGCCCAAAAAGACACCTGTCAAGCTATACGTGCGCGAGAAGCCCGGCATGAAGGTTGCCTGGGGCGACGCACATGTCTACGGCGGCCGTCGCGGCAAGACCGTCTTTGGCGACTGGGATGAGCTCAAGGCCATCCTCGATGCCAATGTCGACTCCATCGACTACTACGATGTCGAGAATGACTGCCGCAACTCTGCCGTGCCCATGCTCGACCTTAAGGGCATCAACGCCCGCATCGAGCCGGGCGCGATCATCCGTGACCGCGTCGAGATCGGCGATCGCGCCGTCATCATGATGGGCGCCATCATCAACATCGGCTCCGTCATTGGCGAAGGCTCCATGATTGATATGGGCGCCGTGCTGGGCGGCCGCGCCACCGTGGGCAAGAACTGCCACATCGGCGCCGGCACCGTGCTGGCAGGCGTTGTGGAGCCCGCCAGCGCCACGCCCGTCATCATCGAGAACGATGTCATGATCGGCGCCAACGCCGTGGTCCTGGAGGGCGTGCACGTAGGCAAGGGCGCTGTCGTTGCCGCCGGCGCCGTGTGCGTCGAGGACGTCCCCGCCGGCGCCGTCGTGGCCGGTGTCCCCGCCCGCGTCATCAAGATGCGCGACGAGAAGACCGACAGCAAGACCGGACTGGAAGAGGGCTTACGTCAACTTTAATAGTTACGCGGTTTTGACAAACCGCGTTTTCGCTGACGTATGCTCAACCTGCGGGATAATTCATCCCTAAACAAAATGGCCGAAGCCCCAAGGAGCTTCGGCCTTTGCTTTCTCGCTGTAGGCGCAACGCAACTTATCGATTCTCGATGCTACCGATATTTTTGAGCTCGATGGAAATGAGGCCGTTGGGCTCATTGACGAACTCAATGTACTCGGAATTCGAACCCATCTCTGCCGGGAAGCTGATCTCGATGCCCGTATCGGTACGAATCTTGTGATTGCGCACCGCCGCGCGTTCGACCTGCTTGCGCTCCACGGGCACACACTCAGGCACCTTCTCCTCGGTCAGTGCCGCGCGCACGCTCTCCTTGATGACTGGCTCGTCCTCAAAGACCTCATCGACGATATCCCAAGGCGGCAACTCTTCGTCGTCTTCAACCTTCTCGGCAACGGCGGCTTTGACCTTGGCGAGCGCTACGGCCGTGTTGGCGCCGTGCTCTTCAGCGACCTCCTCGACCACGCGCGTCACCGTGTCGATGACCTCCTTACCCGAAACGCCCGTGTCGCATTGCAGCAGGCCGTCGGGAATGAGCATGCGATCCTCGCCGGCAATCTTGCGTTTCTTATCCACATAGCCGATCTCCATGGTGCTTGCACGCACGATTGCATAGCTCGGCACCTTTTGCGAAGGGTTCGGCAGAATGGCATAGTGGCGCGCGATGTCGTTACGCACCTCGCCCTCTTCGCGACCCACCTCGTGCATGAATGCCTGCTTGGAGCCCAGCAGCATCACGGCAAACCAGCGGGCATCCTCATCGTCGTCAAAATCGGCCACGAGCACGTCGGTGGACTCGGCTTTCTCGGCTTTGGTGAGCTCGGAGGAGATAAACTCCGCAATCTGCTGCGACAGGTCCACGAACTCGCGCTCGCCAAAGAAATAGCCCTTGAGCTCGCCACCAAACGCAGAGTTCTCGGCAAACGTGGCGCGTTTGTTGTCGGCCGAGGTACGCGCGCGGCGCAGATGTGTGGTCACGAAGTTGCGCACGGTGCGGCTCTCGATATCGAGCTCGCGCTGGCTCATGACGTTGACGGCAGAGTCAAAGTCCAGGATATGCAGAATCGCGTGATTGATTTTCATATACGGCATTCCGTTCTAAATCGAATTGAGCACGAACCAGTATAGCGGTCAAGCCCGCCTATAGCGGTCGAGCCCGCCCCAGGCGCATCGAAGATTGGTGCATCGGGGACAGGTTGCTTTGCACCAATGGTTAGCGCAGGAGCTCGGACTGCCAAGCCTCGAGCTGTTCTGCCAAGCTCTTGCCGGCAGCGGGCATGTCGATCTGGGGACGTTTGGGCAGAAGCGCACACTTAAGAATCGCAACGATAGTCTGCGAGACAAAGCGTCGCGTATCCTTGTCAAAGCCTTGCGCAGCCTGGAGCATCACGGGCAGGCTCTCGCGCAGATTCCCAGCGATATCCGCAAACCGCTCAGCACCCGTAGCCTCAAGCACGGAGAACAACGCATCTACAAAACGCTCGCGCTCGCTAGGCGACACCGCAAGCAGCATCTCGCGAATGGAGCCATCAACGTATCGAGCACCGGCGGACAGGCGCTCACAGTACACGAAGTCGCGACCATCAACCACCCAGCTAAAAGGATTATGCTGAAGCAGGCTGAACTCGGTGCTCTCAACGATGGCATAGTCCTCCTGTGTCTCGAACATCATGCCAAAGATCGACGACCGAGGTAGCGTCTTGTCGATTCGACCGGATAGATCGGCGAAGGCGTTGCCGCTCAGAAACTCCTCGACGAAGCCCGGACCATCATGGGAATACGCCCGTTCGATTCGCTCACGGGCGACATCGGGGCACATCGCCGCACCGTACACCGCAAGGTTTCCACCCTTGGAATGACCTCCGCACAAAAGCGGCCCGTCAATCGCATCCGCCGCCTCGTCTACATAACGCGCCGCGGATTCCTGGGCCGGCACAGGACACCGGAACGCCATGTTAAAGTCCTCTTTCCAGCCCACAATCGTGCTGTCGGTCCCCCGGAAGGCAAGATAGCTAAACCCCGCCGGAAATCGGAACGTCATGGCCGCAAACTGCTCCGTTGTCTCGGCATCACTCACGCTACGATAGCCGCAAACACGAACGCCACGGTAGCGAGGGCTTGCTGCCACAGCCTCCAACAGGGCACGGCTCCCCTCCGGATCCCACAGGTCGCCAATCATGTCTTGGTAGCACTCGGCGCGCAGCAGCTCGCGTACGTCTAGGCCCTGCCAGTTCGTCAGCTCCGCCATATCACCCGGCAAACGCAAATAGGACAACCACGCAAAGACCAGGCTATCCACCGCGCAGAACGGCCGTTCCTCAAACGGATCAAACGCCGTCTGGGCATAGGTCAAAAAATTAGGCGAATCCGACATGGCCCTCCCATCAACTATGGTGTATTGGGATGGTGCATTGGGGTCAGGTTACTTTGCACCAAAAGGCGCCCGGGCCGTGTGGACCCGGACGCCTTCATTGTAGCTTTTCGCTCTAGCGAGCTTGATTTAGCAGGAGAAATCGACGCTGTCGATGATGTCCTTGAGGGCCTTGGCGGAGACGGTGAGCTCATGCTGCTCGTCATCGTTCAGCGGCACGGGGACGCGGCAGACAACACCGTCGCGGCCAACGACGGTCGGCATGGAGATGGCAAGATCGGACAGGCCATACTCGCCCACCATGAGCGAGGAGACAGGCAGAACGGTCTGCTCATCGCGCATAACGGCGGTGCAGATGCGCTTGACGGCCATGGCGACGCCATAGTAGGTGGCGTGCTTCTTCTCGATGATGGTGTAGGCGGAGTTCTTGACGTCCTCGGCGATACGCTTCTCGGCAGCCTCATGCTCCAAGTGGCCGTGAAGCTCGCAGAAGGTGTTCAGCGGCACGCCGGCAACCTGGGCGCTGGACCAAGCGACAAACTCGGAGTCGCCGTGCTCACCCATGACATAGGCCTGGACGTCGCGAGGGTCAACCTCGACGTGGGCACCAAGCATCTGCTGCAGACGGCCAGTGTCGAGCACGGTGCCGGAGCCGATGACATGGCCCTCGGGCAGGCCGGACATCTTGATGGCAGCATAGGTCAGAACATCAACCGGGTTGGAGACGATTAGCAGAATGCCGTCGAAGCCGGACTTCTTAATCTCGGGGATAATGGACTTAAAGATGTTTACGTTCTTGTTGACCAGGTCCAGGCGGGTCTCACCGGGCTTCTGGGCAGCGCCAGCGGTGACGACGATCATGGCGGCGTCGGCGACATCGGAATAATCGCCGGCGTAGATCTTCATCGGCTCGGCAAATGTCATGCCGTGCGCGATATCCAGGGCCTCACCCTCGGCACGATTCTTGTCCACGTCGATGAGGACCATCTCGGAGAACAGACCACTCTGCATCAGCGCGAACGCCGAAGACGATCCGACGAAACCGCAGCCGACAATAGCGACCTTCTTCTCGTTAACCATTAGAAACTCCCATCTCTCTCCACAGACAAGCCGCCCGGGAACGACCCGAGCGGCTTGCCGTAATCCCAATACATCCAATCGGGACTTTGATTATGCTCCTATTCGCAGCCAAAAATCGACCGTTTACCGAAATTGTTTGCAGAATTCGTAAAATAACTGCACGAAATCGGTTTCGAGCTATTGACGGGTCGAAATAGGTTTCTAATACAGGCCCGCCTCGCGAATGGCCTCGACAGCCAAAGCGATCTGATCGGGCGGCAGGACCAGCGCCATGCGCACGTGCCCCTCGCCCGAAGGGCCAAAGCTCGCGCCCGGCGTCACCACAACGCCGGCCTTCTCCATGAGCTCCTCGCAAAACGCCATGGAATCGGTGCGACCACCGGGAAGCTTGGCCCACACAAACATAGAGCCATGCGCGTTGGGACGCTCCCAGCCCAGGCCCTCAAGACCGTCGCACAGGGCATCGCGGCGCTCCTGGTACTTCAGACGCTGCGCCTCGACCTCATCGCGCGGACCGTTCAGACAGGCGATAGCAGCCTTCTGGATCGGGAAGAACATACCAAAGTCGATCTGGCCGCGCAGCTTGGCAAAGGCAGAGACCACGTCCTCGCGGCCGACCAAAAAGCCGATACGCGCACCGGTGACGTTAAACGACTTGGAGAGCGAGAAAAACTCCACGCCCACCTCGAGCGCGCCGGGATACTGCAAGAAGCTGCCGCCCGGCTCGCCGTCGAACACGATGTCGGAGTACGCGTTGTCATGGACGATGAGCAGGTCGTGCTCGCGGGCGAAAGCAATGATCTCCCCGTAGACCTCGGGCGTGCCCACCGAGCCGACCGGATTCGCGGGCAGCGACACGATCATATACTTGGCACGATCGGCCACCTCGGGATCGATGCCCGCCACATAAGGCAGGTAGTTGTGCTCGGCAACCAACGGATAGTACACGAGCTTGGCATCGGCGATCTTGGCACCCGCCTCAAAGACCGGGTAGCACGGATCGGGAACCAGAATGGTGTCGCCCGGATCGAGCAGGGCCAGGCCCAAATGGCCCACGCCTTCCTGTGTGCCGTTGCACGACTGCACCATGGACGGCGTAATGCCTGAAACGCCAAAGCGGCGCTCATAGTAATCGCACACGGCTTGCTTGAGTTCGGGCAGGTCGCGCAGGGCATACTTCCACATCTCGGGATCTTGGGCTGCTTGCGTGAGCGCCTCGACCACGTGGTCGTACGGCTTAAAGTCGGGCGTGCCCACGCTCATGTTGTAAATGGTCTTGCCTTGAGCCTTCAGCGCGAGAAGCTTGTTGTTGAGCGAGGCGAAGACCTCCGCGCCAAAGCGGTCGAGACGCTGCGATGCCTGCATGGTGCCACCTTTCGATATGAAAAACGCGGCGCTCCGACAAGAGCGCCGCGCGATACGGGCCATCAGATTGCAAAAGTGTAACGCTTGCAACCCCCGCATTGGTTCAATTTAGCCAACCTTAGTCAATTGCATTGAGCGCGTCGATCTGCGCGAGCCACAGACGCGAGCTGGCGTCACTCGGCATACGCCAATCGCCGCGCGGGCTGAGCGTCACCGAACCCACCTTGGGACCATCGGGCAGGCAGCTGCGCTTAAACTGCTGGGCAAAGAAGCGACGATAGAACGTACGCAGCCACGTGTGGACGGTCTTGGCGTCGTAGACGCCCTCGAAGCTCTTGAGCGCCATGCGGTAGATCTTGCCCGGCTCAAAGCCAAAACGCAGCAGGTAGTAGAGGAAGTAGTCGTGCAGCTCGTACGGGCCCACCAAATCCTCGGTCTTCTGCGCAATCTCGCCGTCGCCCGTGGGCGGCAAAAGCTCGGGGGACACCGGCGTATCGAGGATATCGAGCAAGACCTCGGCAATACGCCCGCCAAAGACATCGGCGGCATAACGCACCAGATGGCGCACAAGCGTCTTGGGCACACTCGCATTGACGGCATACATGCTCATGTGGTCACCGTTATAGGTAGCCCAGCCGAGCGCCAGCTCCGACAGGTCGCCCGTGCCGATGACAAAACCGCCAGCCTGGTTGGCCAGATCCATCAGAATCTGCGTGCGCTCGCGGGCCTGGCTGTTCTCGTAGGTCACGTCCTGCACGGCCGGATCATGCTCGATGTCCTTGAAGTGCTGCTCAACGGCCGCGTGGATCGAAACCTCGCGGAAGCTCACACCCAGGTCGCGGGCGAGCGACTCGGCATTCGACTTGGTGCGATGCGTCGTGCCAAAGCCGGGCATGGACACGGCAGTGATGCCTGTGCGCGGCAGCCCCAGCGCATCGAAGGCACGCACGGTCACAAGCAGTGCCAGCGTGGAGTCCAGGCCGCCCGAAAGACCGATGACTGCAGCCTTGGTACCCGTATGGGCAAGACGGGTCTTGAGGCCGGCGGTTTGTAGATCGAGGATGGTCTCGCAACGCTCGGCCAGGTCGCCGTGGTCGGCCGGCACAAAAGGCGCGCGGGGGAAGACACGGTCGATATCGCAGGCATCGCGCAGGACAGGCTCTTTGGCCAGCACGCCCTCAAACGAAAACTCAACGGTCGTGGCCTCCGGCGCATCGTCCGCGCGCGTCCACGTCGTCGAGCGACGGCGCTCGGCAACCAGGCGGTCAAGATCGACATCGGCCACCGCCATATCGCAGGTGAGGAGCTTCGTGGCGGCGAGCTTAGATCCGTTTTCATAGACGAGGTTCTCGCCCGCAAAGACCATATCGGTCGTGGACTCGCCCTCACTCGCGTCCGCATAGGCATAGGCGCAGTACAGGCGCGCGCTCTGGTTGGATATGAGGCTGCGTCGGTAATCTGCCTTACCGATGATCTCGTCGGAAGCGGAGGGGTTGAGAATCACCGTGGCACCGGCAAGCGCCATCTCGGTCGAGGGCGGCGCAGGTACCCACAGGTCCTCACAGACCTCGACGCCCAGCACCAGGTCCTCAGCACCCTCATCACAGCAGCGGTAGACAAGCCCCGAACCCAGCGGAACCGGACCCTGACCGGCAAACTCGACCCACACAGGATCTGCGGGCGCCGGAGCAAACCAGCGGCGCTCGTAGAACTCGCCATAATTGGGCAGATACTTCTTGGCCGTGAGGCCCAAAAGCTCGCCCGCGCAGCACACGGCGGCGCAGTTGTAGATATTCTCGGCAACCGCAACGGGAAGACCGATGGTAAAGACAATCGGCAGCTCACGAGTCTCATCGAGGATATGCACCAAAGCAGCCTCGCAGGCATGCAGTAATGTGCGGTTATGGAACAGATCGGCCGCGGTATAGCCGCACAAGTTGAGCTCGGGCAGCACCAGCGTGCGAACGCCGCGCTCAACAGCCGCGCGAACAGCCGCTAACGTAACCTCGGCATTGCCCTCGACATCGGCCACGCGAATCTGCGGCGACGCCGCCGCCACACGCAAAAAGCCATCAGACTGAGAAAGGTGAAGATTCATAAGAATGCTCCCGTGCGTAGACGCCATTCAACACAATTAGCAAGCCCTATTGTAGTTCAACCGCCGGGCGCAACCGCATCCCACCAACTTGGTGAGCTATTGATGAGTTGATGGTATCTGTTAAATGTCACGTACGATTCACATCTGGTGGGTACCCTGATGGCTACACGAAACGAAGCAGATTTACACCGGGAGGACCCCGTATGACAACCAAGTACACCGACGCGCCGCGCACGCGCGTCATGACGCCGGCATCGCTCAACAACGGCGTGCACGAGAACCATTCCATCGGACAGACCATGGCCATCGCGCCCAAAAAGGGTCTGTTTGACGACATTTCCATTCCCCAGATCATCGCCGGCGCCGCGGCTGCCGCCACGAGCGTCGCGCTTGCCTCCAAGATCGGTATCGCCGGTTCAGTAATTGGTGCCGCCGTGAGCTCGGTCATCACCGTTGTGTCCTCGCAGGTCTACCGCCACTTTATCTCTGCCAGCGCCGAAGCCATCAAAGGTACGCACGCCGCCGTCGACTACCCCGCCGGCGCCTACGAGCCCGTTGAGTTTAATGCCGAGGAGCACCTGGGCGGCGCCGCGACTACGCAGGAGATGCGCCAGATTGCGGGGCGCGCGACCACGGCCCGCGTCGCCCCTGACAGCCTGCGCGCCAAGGCCGCGGCAGAGCGCAGCCAGACGCAAAAGAAGGTCATCGTCTTCTCGATCGCTATCGCCATCGTCGCGGTCATCGCCTGCGCCGGTGCCATCCTTATCACCACTGCCGGTGAGGGTCTGGGCGAGCGTCCCGAGCCAATCCTGTCGTCGCGCACGACCGAGCACGACGCGGATAGCTCCGGTCAATCGCAAAGCCAGCAGGACGACCCGCAGGGCAACTCCACATCCACCGACACGTCATCGAACACCCCGGATCAATCGCAGGGCGCCGATGCCTCTGCGAACAGCAGCGGCACGCAATCCGGCACGACCGACTCAAGCCAAACGACTGACGGCTCTCAGCCGAGCACGGGCGACCAGACGAACGGCAATACATCGAGTACGGGATCTACCGACAACAGCAACACCAACAGCTCGAGCGGAACCGCGTCCGGCACGGCATCTGACAGCTCGAGCCAGGGCACGGCGTCGGGCAACTAAGCACGTTTGCCTCTCATAGATAACCGACCTGTATAACGGGCGCGAACCGGCAACGGTCGCGCCCGTTTGCCTTGGGCGCCGAGGTGGCACGCCCCGTGCGATGGTAAGATGCTTTGGTGTGTAAAGAGGAGATTTGCCATGAGCAAGACAATAGTTACGCCCACGCTATCGTTGGGCAACCACATCTATCTGTATCGCCTGCTGCGCGACGCGATTGGGTGCGGCAAGCAAACGTTTATGACGCAGGTCGAAGAGGCGCTCGCCGCTGGTGACATGGCCGCTTATGACCTGGGCTTTAGATCCACGCGCGAGCTGCTCGAGGAGCTTGACGACTGTATTAAGCTGACTGTCTTTAAAGGCGGCCGCCTGTATGCCACCGTCCTCGCCAACGAGGCCTGGGATGCCGCCCTTGCCAAGGGCGAGGGCAAGCCCAAGGCAGCCAAAGGCGCCAAGCAGTCCTACAAAAAGAAAAAGCGCGGCGAGAAGGACCTCAAGGCCGTGCGCCCCAAACACGTTAAGCGCGCCGAGCCCGAGCCCGTGGCCGAAGTCGCTATTGAGGTAACGACAGAAGCCGAAACCGAAATCGCCGCCACGACCGATCCCGAAGTCATATCCGAGCAGGAAGCCACTGTGGAGCTCAACGAAGCTCCCAAGTCGACAACCGAAGAAGCCGCTGACCAGCCCGAGACGTCTGCGTTCCAAAACGGCGATGTCTTTGGCGACGAGGCTGAGGACGATCAGCCCGCCGATCAAGACGCTACCGAGTCGACGCCGGAGCCTGAGATGCCGCAGCCTGCCATCTCACTTACGGTCGTCTATGACCCCGAGAACGCCAACGCCGGCATCACTACCATGGCATCCACGCCCATCGAGGCAAAGTCGAGCGTCGAGAATGAGAACGCGACGCAGGTTGAGGTTGAAACCGCAGTTGCAGACGCGCCCGTCACCGTGAAGCCCGCAGATTCCACGATCAAGCCGGAAGCTACGCCAGAGCCCGCACCCGTCATCGAATCCGTGCCCGCCTCTGCCTGCGACCAAATTCCCGCACCGGCACCGGCTTCGGCACCCGCGGCGGCCCCAACCCCCGCACCCGTAGCGCCCGCCATCCCCGAGGACTTCCCCGTCGATTTCGCAACCGAGGTCTTCTGCCCCGGCCCGTTGCTACACCAGCTGTCAACCTATCTCCCCTACGGCGCCGACACCCTCGGCATCGTCGGCGAGTACTACTGGATCGCCCGCGAGCGCGGTACCATCGAGGCCGCGCGAAACCGCGCAAGCTTCCCCCTGCACTACACGCAGGCCGGCGAGCGCCACGAAGTCACCGTGCGCATCCGCCGCAACACCACCGGCGGTCTCGGAGCCGCCTGGGCCATCGACAAGGTTGAATCTTCTGCCGAGTAGCAAAAAGGGACGATAACCCTCAAGGTTATCGTCCCTTTCTCGTTAGGTCACCTGAGCTCGACTAATCGCGCGTGAGCTTGCGATGCACACGATGCGGCTGGGCTGCGTCCTCGCCCAGGCGCTCGATGCGGTTGGCCTGATAGGCCTCGAAGTTGCCCTCGAACCAATACCAGTTGCCCGGATTCTCGTCGGTGCCCTCCCACGCCAGAATGTGCGTGGCGACGCGGTCCAGGAACATACGGTCGTGGCTAATGACCACCGAACAGCCCGGGAACTCGAGCAGCGCCGCTTCGAGCGAGGACAGCGTCTCAACGTCGAGGTCGTTCGTGGGCTCGTCGAGGAGCAGCAGGTTGCCTCCCTGCTTGAGCGTAAGCGCCAAGTTCAGACGGTTGCGCTCGCCGCCGGAGAGTATGCCAGCACGCTTCTGCTGGTCCTGGCCCTTAAAGCCAAAGCTCGCCACATAAGCGCGGCTCGGAACCTCGGTCTCGCCGACCATCATGTGGTCCAGGCCGTCCGAGACGACCTCCCACAGGTTCTTGTCGGGATCGATGCCAGAACGGTTCTGATCGACATAGGAGATCTTGACGGTCTCGCCCACCTCGAGCTCGCCCGAAGTCAGCGGCTCCAGACCCACAATCGTTTTGAACAGCGTGGTCTTACCGACACCGTTGGGGCCGATGACACCCACGATGCCGTTGCGCGGCAGGGTGAACGAAAGGTCATCGATGAGCACACGGCCATCGAACTCCTTGTGCAGGTGATGGGCCTCGAGCACCTTGTTGCCCAGACGCGGGCCCACAGGGATGCGGATGTCGGTCCAGTCGAGTTTCTGGCTTGCGCGGGCCTCGGCCTCCATCTCCTCGTAGCGAGCCAGACGGGCCTTGTTCTTGGCCTGGCGAGCCTTGGGCGAGCTGCGCACCCATTCGAGCTCGGCCTCCATGCGCTTGGCGAGTTTGGCGTCGCGGTTGCCCTGCGCCTCGATACGGGCGGCCTTGGTCTCCAGATACGTGGAGTAGTTGCCCTTGTAGGGATAGAGATGGCCGCGGTCGACCTCGCAGATCCACTCGGCAACGTTATCCAGGAAGTAGCGATCGTGTGTGACGGCAAGCACCGCGCCCTGGTAGTTGTGCAGGAAGTGCTCGAGCCACAGGATCGACTCGGCGTCCAGGTGGTTCGTGGGCTCGTCGAGCAACAGCAGGTCGGGAGCCTCGAGCAGCAGCTTGCACAGGGCCACGCGACGGCGCTCGCCGCCGGAAAGCACGTTGACCGGCATGTCGGAATCGGGCAGCTGCAGGGCGTCCATGGCCTGGCCGAGCTTGGAATCGATATCCCAGCCATCGGCGGCATCGATCTCGTCCTGGAGCTTGCCCATCTCGGCCATGAGGGCGTCCATGTCGCAATCCGGGTCGCACATCTCCTCGCCGATCTTGTTGAAGCGATCGACCTTGGCGATCATGTCGCCAAATGCCATGCGCACGTTCTCGATGACGGTCTTGTCGTCGTCGAGCGGCGGCTCCTGCTGCAGGATACCCACGGTGTAGCCGGGGGTGAGCCTGGCATCGCCGTTGGAGACTTCCTCGATGCCGGCCATGATCTTGAGCAGGGTCGACTTGCCCATACCGTTGGGGCCCACGACGCCGATCTTGGCACCGGGGTAGAAGCTCAGGGTCACGTCGTCAAGGATTACCTTGTCGCCATGGGCCTTGCGGGCCTGATACATCTGGTAGATAAACTCCGCCATTTGCCTGTTCTATCCTTTCTACCTGCTGTTCCCATATTCTTGTTTCGCTTTAGTGGAAACGAAACGAGAAAACCAGCTCTGAAACTTAACGAAAAAGGGGCATGGTTGCCCACACCCCCTAATACTACCTGGGAAAAATCCCCCGGAACTCACTATGAACTGCGTACGCTAGTTTTCCGCAACCTTAACGAGCGGCTCGCTGCGATTTGCGCCACAGCAGATACGAGTAGACGTAGGCAGCTCCGGCCGAACCAAACGCCAGCACCGCAATCACCGCGGCGACGACTTCACTCGAAAGCACGCTTCCCGCCACGCCCATCACAATCAGGCCAACACCCAGCACCATAAAGCAGGCACCGCCAAAGCGTTGCGTACGGCGCCAGTTCTCGGGATCGGCAAGCGCCCAGGGCGTCTTGATACCGAGCGTATAGTTCTGCTTCACACGCGGCAAGTAGTTGCCTACGCCGATGAACAGCAAACCGACAACACCGGAAATCAGCACGTTAACCGAACCGACCGCCGGCACCACGCCCCAGACCGTAAGCTCTCCCAGCCAGCTTATGGCGCACATGAACAAGGTGAAGGCGATTACGAAGCCCTGATAGAACTTGCCCGAGGTTCGATATGCCTCACCTTTGGGGTCGATGCGCGGCACCACGCAGAACATTGCGAGAAGCGCCAGAGGCAGCACGCCAAGCGCGGAGGCCATCCAGCTAGGACCCCAACCGTCGACGGCGCCGTTCGCGCCCCAGTGCGTGGGAATCTGCGCAGGCAAGCTCGGCATCACCATGAGGTGCGCTACGACATTGGCGACGCACAGAGCGACCAGCGCAATCCACACGCGCGACGATACCCCTGTGGGGTGAATGCCCTTGTTTTCGTTATTCATCCTTATCACCTTCATTGTTTGTAAAACCCATAAACCAGCCGATCAAGTCCTGCATGACGGTGGTGTTTAAGCTGTAAACGATGTTTTGGCCATGACGTTCGTCGGTCACCAACCCGGCGTTTTTGAGCGTCGCCAAGTGATGGCTCAATGACGGCTTGCTAATGTCAAAATGCTCGGCAAGCTCCCCGGCCGTGCAATTGCCCTCGCGCAGCAGTTCCAAAATGTGACGCCGTGTAGGATCGGCCAGCGCCTTAAAACCCTCTCCCGGCATAGGACCTCCTCTCAGTATTTCGCTCGACGCGCACACTATACTCGATATTTAGATGTTTGTCTAACTATCTAATCTTATACTCAAAAAATAGCCGCCTCCGCGTAATGCGAAGACGGCCACTTCTCACGCTACAAACGTGTTTCGGAGTTGGCTAACCCGCGGCAACGGGCGCCATCTGCTTCAATCTTATGCGAATCCCGATCCCATTTCAACAAACCCCAAGGGTTCAAATGGAATCGCGATAATACCTATAATGGCGATAGCTAAAACACGATTCGCTTCCCCATCGGAGGATGTCTATGACTGAAACCACAGCCGCAACTCCCAACGAGACACGCGACACCAAGCTCGAGATCATCATGGGCCGCAAGGCACTCGATAAGCTCGCCGATGCCACGGTGCTGGTGCTCGGCTGCGGAGGCGTGGGCTCCAACTGCTGCGAGGCACTCGCCCGCGGCGGCATTGGTCATTTCGTCATTCTGGACAAGGACATCGTCGCGCCCAGCAATATCAATCGCCAGGCCATCGCCTTTCACAGCACCATCGGCAAGCGCAAGGTTGACGTGATGGAAGCCATGATCCACGATATCAATCCTGCCGCCACCGTCATCAAACGTACCGAATACCTGCTGAGCGACAACATCGATGATTTCTTCGCGAGCGTTTTGGAGCAGACGGACGGCAAGCTCGACTACGTCGTCGACGCCATCGACACCATCTCGGCCAAGCTCACCATTGCCAAATATGCTCAGGACCACGACATTCGTTTGGTTAGTTCCATGGGCGGGGCCAACAAGCTCCATCCCGAGTGCCTCCGCTTTGCCGACATCTTCGATACGGTACGTGACCCCATGAGCCGCATCATGCGCAAAGAATGCAAGAAGCGCGGCATCAAGAGCCTGCACGTACTGTTTAGCTGCGAGGAATCGGTTAAGACACAGCTCCGCGACCCTTCTAACATCCACGAGCGCACCGAGCTGGGAACCGCCAGCTTTATGCCGCCCATCATGGGCCAGATGATCGCCGGCGAGGTTATCCGTCAGATCAGTGGCCGCGGCACCGAGCGCGTGCGCGCCGATGGCCAGCGCCTAGACTAGCGGAGCGCGCCGAGATGGAGCCCCGGTTATTTGATGCACACTGCCATCTTGATTTAATGGCTCAACCGGACGCCGTTGCTGATGAGGCAACGGCACTGGGCTTGGGTCTATTTGATTGCGGCGTCAATCCACGCGACTTCGCTAACGCACATGGGCGAACCCGTCGCCCTCCTACCGTCATCAAGGGCGTCGGCCTCCATCCCTGGTGGCTCGCCGACGAGCGATGCGGCAACGCAGAAATTGACCTACTCTGCCGAATTGCCGCGCAGGAGCGTTTTGTTGGCGAGGTCGGGCTCGACTTTTCCGCTCGTTTTGCCGGAAGTGAGCCGCTACAAATACAGGCATTTGACCGGCTCTGCGATACACTCGTGCAGCATCCTCTTACCGGGCGCGTGATATCAATTCACGCCGTTCGTTCGGCGGGAACCGTACTGGACGTCCTCGAATCGCATGGATTACTCATCCCAAACTCCGACTTCCCCGTTATCATCTTCCACTGGTTTAGCGGCACTTCGGACGAACTCGCCCGCGCGCGTGATGCGGGCTGTATTTTTTCCGTCAACGAACGCATGCTTGCGTCTAAACGTGGTCGCGAATATGCCCGACAGATTCCACCCGACCGTTTACTGCTCGAGACCGATGCGCCGGCCGAGCCAAACACAGAAACAAGCGCGCAATCGCTCATCAGATCGCTCACAAGGACCTCGATGCGCATTGCCTCGCTCAAAAACTGCGATGCAAAGCGCATTGAGTCGGCAGTTTTAGCAAATGCGCGCTCTGTTTTTGCTCTTCGCTAAGCTCGGTGTGCAAAAATGCCAAATATGCGTACTGTTACCGGAATGGATACAGTACTCATATTTGGCATTTTTTTGCACACGAGGTCCCGGGGAGACGACAATTCGACTCCCCGGGACTGTTCACCTATTCGGAAATCGGCGCTCCATGGCCCCAAGATCCTTCCATGCCGCACACGGTCGAGGCAAACCCGGCAGCAAAGTCGAGCGCGCGCTCGATGGCCTCGGCGCCATCCTCACCACGCTTGGCGGAATCGAGATAGCACATCAAAAACGAGGTGAGGAACGAGTCACCCGCCCCCATGGTGTCCTTCATGTCCGTTACCGGTTTAGCCAGCTGGCGGTAATAACGCTCGCCGTCGTAAGCAATGCAGCCCTCGGCGCCCGCCGTAGCCGACACAAAACGCGGACCCAGGCCCTTCACCCATGCCAGACGCTCGCGAATCTCGTCCTCACTCGCGGCATCCGCCGCACTAAAGAAAGCAAAATCGACGTAGGGCGCAATCTGCTCGTAGTACTCGTCGGTGGAATCGTCCGAAAAGTCAAAAGAGACCGTGACGCCCGCAGCCTTCAACTTGGGCAGCTCGCGCTCGGTAAAGCAATAGTTGCCCGAATGAACCACATCGAACTGCTTCATGTACGAAAGGTCAAAGCGATCGAGGACGTAGCGCGCATCGCCACGGATACCGCCCTCGTTGGAGCCGAGGAAGACACGGTCACCGTCAACGACGGTGACGCGAGCCGCTCCGTTCTCGCCAATCATCTGCTCGCACTTGTCAAGCTCGATACCCTCATCCTCGAGGCTTGCAATGACATGCTCGGCAGCGGCGTCATTGCCAAAAATGCCCATGTATGCGGAGCGTGCGGCACCGCATTTCTTGGCATAAACGGCGAAGTTCACCGCGTTGCCGCCAGGATACATGGTGTGGATATGCTCGTAGCGATCGACGACGTTGTCGCCAAATCCGAGCGCATTAACGTTAAATGCCATGGTATTTACCCTTCTAGTACTCGACGACGCCCATGTAGCGACGGAAATCGGGATCATGGTCAAACACCTTGCCGCGTGCGGCACGCAGCTCGCAGTTCATGGCGTAGAACAGCACCGGGTCCAGATAGGCACGGACGCTCGCCGGCACGGCTTCCATACCGTACTCCTTGGCATCGAGCACCATCAGCGTATCGGTATGCGTCTTAAGGAACGCCAGGGCGCGCTCGTCCATAGCACGGCACTCACTAGAGCCCATCTGCAGGAAGTAAAAAACGCCATCCTGAGTAGCCTCGAAGGGACCGTGGAAGTACTCGGCAGAGTGGATGTAGCTGCAGTGCTGCCACTGCATCTCCATAAGAGAGCAGATAGCGAAACCGTAGGTCTGGCTAAAGTTGGGACCGCTGCCCAGAATATAGAAGAACTCGTGCTCCTGGCAAAGTTTGGCAAAGCGATCGCCCAGCTCGGCATTTACCTTCTCGCGTGCCGGGGGAAGAATCTTATCCATCTCGGCAATACCGGCATACATATCGGCAAGATCGGCGTAGCCCTCCTGCTGATCGAGCAGCTCTGCCGCAAGCGACAGCGAAATGCCAGCGGGGACCTCGGCCTGCGGCACGCCCTCGCCCCACGGGTAGACCCACGTGGTCCATTTACCGGTGTCGATCTTAGATCCAGCGTTGTCAGTCTGGGCGATCACCGTAGCGCCGGCAGCAAGGGCAATCTCGCAGCCCTCGACGACCTCCGGGGTGTTGCCACTGTGGCTACAAGCGATGACCAGGGACTTCTCGCCCAGACGACGCGGACGCATGATATCGAACTCGCGAGCCGTATAGATATACGAAGTGAAGGTGGTTGCCTCGCGCTGCAGAAGCTCATGAGCCGGGATCAAATCGATCATGGAGCCACCGCAAGCAATCCAGTAGACGCTGTCGAACTTGCCCTTCTCGGCAATTGCCTCTTTGATCAGATCATGTGCGTTCATATCCAGTTCCTTTCTTGTTTGGCCCGCAATCAATGACGTTGGTTGCGTAGCCGATAGTTGGTTTAGTCAATCAGATATTTCTCGAATGCGGCCATGTTCTTGGCATCTGCCGCCGCCGGGTCATCGTAGTAACGACCGTCCGTGATTTCCTGGCCCAGCATGCCGTCGAAACCATGGGCGTTGAGTGTGGCGACGAAGGCGTCCATATCGTGCTTGCCATCGCCCCACACCAGATGGCCATATGGGTCACCGTCGATAAAGTGCATCTCGTGAATTGCCCCATCACCAAAGGCAGCAAACCAGTCCTCGAGCGTCTCGCCTGCAACGCCCATCGCGGTTGTATCAACCATGGGCTGTAAGTACGGACTCGCGACCTCGTCAATCATGCGCTTCGCATCGGAAACCGTCGTCACAAGGTTGCTCTCCTCGGGGCGCAGGCTTTCCATCGTAAGCACCAGACCGTGCTCACCAGCATACTCCGCCAGAATGGACAAGTGCTCGCGGCTGCGCTTCCAGGCTTCCTCGCGGTCCTCGTCCCAGTCGCCCCAGCCCGAGTTGATGGACATACGGTCGCACCCAAGTACCTCGGCAAGCTCAATGCCGTGCTTAAAGTACGCCAGGCTGCGCTGTTCATGCAGCGGTTTGCGTGCGCAGTACTGCCAAGGATAGACAACATTCTCGGGGCACAGAGTACGATACCTAAGCCCACGGTCTGCAGCCTTTTTCGCCAGGACCTCAGCCTCAAAGTAGCCCGTATGGTCGAGCGTCACATGCGGCTCTGCACACCACAGCTCAATGGACTCAAAGCCCAAACGCTGCTGCACATCAAGGAAGTAATCGAGCGACCACATGATGTAGTGGATATTCATGCCCGCAATCTGCTCGCGGCGCAGCGTCGGTTTGGATTCAGGCATCTTATGCCTCCTTATTTCGATCAAACACGATTTGTCCGTCCGACATCGTCATATCAACCGCAAGATCGCGTGCGTCGCGATAATCGAGGTCAAACACATCCCGATCGAGCACGCAGATATCGGCAAGCTTGCCGACCTCGAGCGTACCCAGCTCGTCTTCGCGCATCAGGTCGTACGCGCCCCCGGCAGTCCAAGCGCGCAAGAGCTCGACAAGCGTCAGCGCGTTGACCTCATTCACGGGCAGTCCGTCGTCGAAGTATCCGCCGCACGCACTGTAGATTGACTCGCCCAGGCTCGGAATCAGCAGCGGCAAATCCGTTCCACAGCACACTGTGCATCCGGAATCTTCCATGCCGCGGCGATTCCAGCTGTGCAAAAGTCGCGTCTCGCCAATTTGTCGACGCATCATCGACAAGCAATCCTCGCGCCGATCTAGCGTCAGAATCTGCGGATAAACCTCGCAAATTCCACCTAACTTGCCAAACTCGACAAGATCGGTCGGGTCAGAGTTCTCGAGATCGGTAATCGCATGGCGGCGAAGCATCCGTCCATGCTCGTCTCGAGGCAGCGAGGCATAGAGCGCCACGGTGCGGCGAACGGCGCCATCGCCCTGGCAATGCAAGGAATACCGGAAGCCGCCAGCATCAATTGCACGCAGCTCGTTCTCAATCAGATCCCACTCTGGCTCCTCGACGACCGTCTTGCCGGCAGCGCCCGCATCGGCCGAGTCCTCATAGGGATCAATCATCTCGGCAAGCCCCGCCCATACACCGCGATCGGTCATACGGTTGAAGCCAGAAAAACGAACGAACGGTCCCCGGAAGCGCTCTCGTGCCTCGCGGGCATATGCCAGATTTGCACCGGCACCCACCGGCTGCGACATCATAGAGACGCGAACCGTCAGCTCACCAGATTCCTCACGGCGAGCCATTTCGTCGGCAAAGCCGTAGTAGTCATCAAACGCCATCTCCTTGATGGCGGTAACGCCGCGCTCGTTAAGCATGCTCATGTAGTCCGAATACCCCGCACGTACCTCGGGCAGCGCGAGGAAATCGCTTATCATGCGCCAGATCTTCTCGGCATAGCACGCCTGCGGTGTAAAGCCGTATCGCGCACTGGCGGCAGCATTGAGAACGCAGGTCTCCGCACCCGGTGTAAAGCAGACGACGGGGATATCGCCAAAACAATCGTCAAGCACAGCTGCCGTATTTGCGTTCTCGGCATCCGATGCCAACGTTTCGGGCAGGTTGTGGCCAAAAGCCGCCGCGCAATCCGGATGATCTTCTTTCCATGCACGCAAGAGCGACACGGCCTCTTTGGCATCAGCGATGCCGGACAGATCAGACCCCAACGTCCGCAGTGCCCAGCCCGTATAGAAGGTATGCACATCGATCAGGCCGGGCATGACGGTGCGGTCGCCCAGGTCAACTACTTCGTCCGCCTGGGTCAAATACGAAGCTACCTCACACTTGGCGCCAACCGCCTCAATTCGATTGCCACGGACCGCTACGAAACCTTCAAACGGCTGGTCCCCCGTACCGGTAAAGACGCTCTTAGACGTCAGGACCGTCAAACGATCAGACATCACAACCACCTACGCCGGAAGCATGCCAGAGATTGCCGTTACGATCAGGCCAAAGACGACCATGAAGATGAAGAACTTCCAAATGGTCTTCCACCATTGGCCAAACGAAATCTTAGCCACGGCAAGGCCGGCGACCGTCATGCCCGCCACGGGGCTGATGGTGTTGATGGTCTGGTTGGCAAACTGGAGCGCGGTGACGGCCGCCTCGGGATTGAGGCCCATGAGCTCGGTCAGGGAGCCCATAACGGGCATGGTGAGCGCCGCCAGGCCAGAACTCGAGGGAACCAGCAAAGAGAGCAGGCCAAGGACGATATACATAAACGTGGTGTAGACGGCGGCGGGTGCACCGGCGAGCGCAGTAGCAAGCGCCTGAAGGATGGTGTCGATGATCATGCCGCCCTCGGCGATGACCAGAATACCGCGAGCAATACCGATAACGATGGCAGCGTACGCAAAGTCGGCGAGACCCTTAACGAACTCCTCAGCGATCGTCTGCTGGTCAAGACCGCCCAGGATACCGGCAAGCAAGCCCATGCCAAGGAACACGGCGGAAATCTCATTCATGTACCAACCCTGGGTAACAAGACCCCAGACGATAATGCCCATACCGCAGGCAAAATCGATAAGCACGAGCTTCTGACGGATAGTGAACTCTTCCTCGATGGAGGCATCGGTCACGGAAAACTCAATACGCTTGAGCTTATCGTCCTCGTACGTAATGGACGACTCGGGGTTTTTCTTGACGCGCATGGCGTAGCGCATGGCCCATGCGATACCGACGGCAGTGAAGATGACCCAAGAAACGGCGCGCAGCCACAGTTGCGGATTGCCCTCGATGCCAATGATGCCTTGGGCGATCAAAACATTAAACGGGTCGATGGTCGAAGCACAATATCCCAGGTTGGGACCAAGGAAGCAGATGATAAATGCCGTCATCGAGTCATAGCCGATACCCATCATGATGGGAATGAAGATGGCATAGAACGGCAAGGCTTCCTCAGACATACCAAACGTAGTGCCGCAAATGGACAGCAGCGTCATCGTGATGGGAATGATAAGGATGTCCTTGTTCTTGAGCTTTTTAACCACACGGCTCATGCCGGCATTCAAAGCGTTGGTCTTGGTGATGATTGCGAACGATCCGCCAATCAATAAGACGAACGCAACGACGTCGGCAGCCTCCTGGATACCCTTGGTGGGCGCTTGCAGAACCGCGAAGATATCCTGGCCCAGATTGATGGTCTCGCCGGTCTCGGAATCGGTGTAGTTCTTATCGACCTGTTCATAGGTTCCAGCAACGGCGACTTCACGCTCGCCCGCCGCTGTCGAAATCGTCTTGCGCTGATACTGGCCAGAGGGAACGATCCAAGTCAGGACCGCAAAGACAACGATCAGCAAGAACATGATCGTATAGACATGCGGTAATTTGAACTTAAAACGTCTGTTTGTCTTCTTCGCCTTCGTATCTGACATAGATACCCCCAAAGAACTCGAGACTGCATCGCATCTCGCTTCAACGTTTGCACAATGCAAACGTTCTATGACGTCCCATAGATTACCAGCAGCTTTTTCCTTCATCAAGATAATTTCAAACTGATTGCCGCAACGTGGTTGAACGGTTGCGTTTGCGCCGTGAACGGTATGGAAACGCCCGGTGAGATGATCCACCGGGCGCTTCCATTCGCAATGTCCTAGATGTCAAAAACGTAGCGAGACCCAACGATTCGCTGACGACCAATGATAAACGGCCGCCGCTGCTCATCGAAAAAGAAGGCTTCCATATAAAACAAGGGTTCGCCAACGGGAACTGCCAACAGTCGAGCGACCTCGGGCGACGCGCACGCGATCTCGAGTGTGCACGGGCCGGTAAACGCGGGCGTGCGGCCCGTCCGGTTGCGCACGAACTCAAAAATGGATTGGTTAGATAGAGGCGCCGTTGATAGATAGGCGTTGTCCTCGTAAGCGTATATGTTGTTCTCGAGCATGACAGGGACGCCATCGGCAGTACGCACGCGCTCAACGCAAATCAAGTCAGTTCCAACGGGAACACCAAAGAACTGTGCTTCGGTGGAATCCGCCGGCAGTATCTTTCTCGAAATGACACACGCCCCCGGTTCCATTCCGTTAACGCGGCATGCGTCCGAAAAACTCTGGACGTCATCCTTCTGGCGAATCTTGCGCTTGAGCTTGGGGGCATTGACAAACGTGCCTTTCCCCTGTCGCTTCGTTAGATAGCCCTGCTGGACGAGCTCCTCAATAGCGCGTCGCACGGTAACGCGGCCAACTTTATAGCTCTCAGCCAATTCGAATTCGTTGGGTATCCGCGCGCCTGCCTTGTAGGCGCCGGAGTTGATTTCGTTTTTAATGATATCAATGACCTGTTGGTACAGCGGTATCGCTGCTTTACCGTCAGTTAGTCCTTCAGTCGGTGGCATATACCCTCTCCCAGCGCAATTAAGTCTAAAGCGGGCTCAAGGGCATTCAACAAGCCCTTGAGCCCGCTTTGGCATAAAGTATGCTTGCTGCCGCACCAAAATGTCGGGTATTTACTCATCAGTCCCGAAAAACGCGCAACTAACGCGCTCTTAAGAAAGCGCGAGCAGCTCCGGCAGCTGGTCGATAATCTTGTCCGCGGCATCCTGGCTAAAGCCGAAGCGTTCCTCGCGCTTGGCAATGACCGTCAGGCCGGCTCGCTTGCCGGCAGTGATGCCATACAGAGAGTCCTCCACACAGCAACAGCGATCCGCGGGCAATCCCAAACGATCTATAGCATGCAGATAGATATCAGGATCGGGCTTGCTGCGCTTGAACTGCTCGCCCGAGACCAAAAACTCAAAGTATTCACGAATGCCGCAGGTACCCAGCACCTCTTCGATATTGTTGAGAGGAGACGACGATGCCAGCGCAACGCGAACCCCACGTTCTTTCAGCCCCGCTAGCGTCTCGGCAACGCCGGGGTTGAGCAGTTTTCTATAGTCGCAGGAATACGCGCTCGCCCACACCTCATAGCGTGCCTCGGCAGCCTCGACGCTGAGCTTGCCCAGACCCGCACGCTCATGCCAATCGACGAGCACCTGCTGAAAATCACGGTGCGATGAACCAACAATCGCATTGAGCTCGTCGCGCGTCACAGAAATCTGCAGGTAATCGATAAACTTCTCGAGTTCCTTTTGATAGTAAAACTCGGTGTCGACTAAAACGCCGTCCATGTCAAAGATAACGGCGTCAAACGGAAATGCGGACACGGCACCCTCCCTAACAAAAGGGCGCCTGTAAGCAGGCGCCCGAACCATGCATTATCGGCGATTCTAACCCAGCAGCTTATCCAACGCCACCGCAATACCGTCTTCGTTGTTATTGGCGGTCACCATCTGGGCTACCGCCTTAACCTCATCGACTGCGTTGCCCATGGCAACACCGGTGCCGGCCCACTCAATCATGGACTTGTCGTTCTGGCCGTCACCAAACGATACGACCTCGCTGGCATCGATACCGAGCTTGGGCAGGGCGCCCTCGAGCGCACGGGCCTTGTCGATACCGGGCGCCGTGTACTCAAAGTACCAGTCGGCCGTAAACATGCCCGAAAGCGTCTGCCTAAAGGGCGCATACATCTCCTCGTAATGCGCCTGCAGGTAGGCCGGATCGCCCGCCGTCAGCAGCTTGTCCACGGGATAAGCGTCCGCGACCTCATGCAAGCTCTCGACCTCGCGGATCTTAAGGTCGCACGCATCGCGCTCGTATTTGACGATGTTTTTCTGCGAGCCATCCGGCAGCGTAATCATGCAGCGATACGAATCCTCGACATGCAGATCGCGACCGAGCGAAATCATAGGGATCACGTCGAAATTGCGCAGATGATCAATCAGACGGTGCAGCTCGTCAGCCGGCATGGCCTGGTCAAAAAGGACCTCATCGGTCTGAGCGTCGACCACATGCGCACCATTAAAGGCAACTAGCAGACCGTCATGGTTTTGAAGGTCGAGCTCCTGCGCCAAGGCGTGCAGTCCCCATGCGGGACGGCCCGAAGCCAAGATGAGCTTAATGCCCGACTCCTGCGCCGCGAGCAGCTTCTCGCGCGTACGCGGGCTGATGACCTTTTGGTCGTTGGTGAGCGTACCGTCGATATCCATTGCGATGGCTTTGATAGCCATATATGCCTCCCCGTCATTGAACAACCTTGTCTGAGCCATCATACAGAACACCCACGGCGACTCTGTCTGCAACGGGAAAAATGTCATATTGTCCCAAACATGAACGGTGCGTGGTCGTGAAGCTTTATCGCTCAGGTCAAATACGTCTGCTAGCGACGCTCCTCCGTCGGTGCACCCTCGACGATCGCGATGCCCGCCGATGCACCCAACGCGCTGGCGCCGGCCTCGATGAATGCACAAGCCTCTTCGTAATTATGGATACCGCCCGCCGCCTTAATTGCCACGGCATCGCCGAGCACCTCGTGCATCAGCCGCACGTCTTCGAGCTTAGCGCCGCCAAAGCTTCTGCCAGTCGATGTCTTAAGGAATCCCGGCTTAGCCTCCAGCGCAATCTCACACACACGGTGCTTGGCGGCATCGTCGCCGTCCAGCTTGCACATCTCGACGATCACCTTGTCAGTGATGCCATGCGCGCGACAAAAATCAGCAATGGCAGTCATCTCGCGCTCGATGGCATCAAAATCGCGGTTCTCGACCGACTCCTGATTCAAAACGTAGTCAATCTCGGTAAAGCCGCACACAGCGTATTCCTCAAACCTCGCAAGCTTCTCCTCAAGCGTCATAGTGCCCCGGGGAAAGTCGATAGCGCCGGCAAGAATGATGTCAGAACCCTCGAGCATTGCGCAACCCGTCTCGTACTCCTGCAGGTTCGCAAATACACAACGGAAGTTGTACTTTAGCGCCTTCTCGACATACTGCTCAAATGTGTCCTCGGGGGCATCGATATAGTCGATGTATTTATTGATGGGTTTGGAAAGCGTCATGCTGGGCCTCCTTGTTCAGGACCGACAACCGATTCGTGGCTTCGCGCGAAAAACCACGTTCAATGTACGCCCGATACGCAAGGACAGCGTCCGCATTCCGACAAGTGGTATGAAATTAGCCGTAGAAGTATATTTACGGACAGCAAATGGCGCCGCATGCGGATGCCGACAGCCAGGCACCCCCCCTCAATACACCCTCATGCCCATTCAAATAGCAAGGGGCCCGTATCCCAACGGATACGGGCCCCTTTCGGCCATGACCTATCTCAGCAACAAAGACTACTTGCGGTGAGCGCGGTAGAACTCGATCGCACCATCTTATCCGAGCCGGGGCACGTTCGTATAGCGTGGCGCGTGACGGTTGCAAAACCACCCCATTTGAAACAAACGCAAAAAAGTACTTGCAAAGACACGTTCCGACATATAAGTTGATAAAAGACCGCCGTTGCGGTTTTAAGTAGATCGAGCATATGAAGTTTCAGTTTTTAGCGTGTAAGAGAAAGAAGATCGGCAAAGTACAGCCCCAAACGCAATGACAACTTAATGAGGTAACTGCCACATGTGAGGCACCCAGGGCATTGCTGTCTCGATTTTGAGTACGATGCCTTCCGCCTTGCATGGGCCGTTCCATCCCGCCCCTGCAGCAACTGCCTCACGGGCTCATTGAAAACCGCATAGCACCCCAACGACAGCACATCACCCACGGCAAGCACATCACTCACGACAACCAGCACATCAACAAACAGCACGAACATCAACCGATTGGAGAAGCTATGACAAACCACCACGCTGAAGACGGCGATAAGAAAAGCATTCTGGATGCCCGCATTGAGCGAGCATATGCAAACGAATATGACGCCGCCTTTGCCGCCGCGACCATCAAGAACTACGCGTCGCTACCGCTCGCGACGATCTTGGCCGACCACCCTCAACTGCTGAAGCGCTGCACAAAGATCATGGGCGACCCCGACATTCGCAAGCTGACAGACCCCTATGCCCCAAAACGCGGCAACGATTCGTACGTTCTTACCGTAGGCTGCCTAGCCCATATGCTTACGGCACTCGACACGAAACTCAAGCTCGAATGGGAACCCGACGAGCGTCATGAACTCGAAAGCAAGCGGAACACCCTGCGCACCGCACTGTTCCTTCCGCTGGACGGCCTCAAGCGCTGCAACGTCGAGCTCAATACACAGGCGCGGCAAAAGCCCGGGACCACGGGGCAGAAAACTCCAAGACCCCATGCGGCCATCGTCGACCGCAACCGATATAACCGCATGACCGCGCACTTTTCTGCCGAGGGAGCAGCCATAAGGACGCTGATCGACCTGCTGTGCCTCCTGAGCATCAACGAGCTATTTGAGGGCTATCTCGCCCTTGTTCCCGCGACGGCACCCAAGTCGGTAGCAAAGATCATCGAGACCTGCAGACGCCAGTTTGAGCGCCATCGCAATGGCAGCGAGATGAACGCCAGCATCGCGCAGTACTACGCGGCTCATTACAATAATGACGGATGTGCCCCTGTCGAGCATCAGCTGCGGCTCGCCTACACCACGCCCGCCGCAACGCTCTATCGCTTTGGAGCCCTTGGCGCTTGCGAGCCGCACGAACAGGCAGCCTGCCCCACAACCGAGCTCGATCTCAGGCTCGGACGAACCCTGTAGCTCGCCAGCCCCTCCGCGGGCAACGATCCTATCCCACAACACAACCAACAGAAAGGAGTCCTCATGGACACCAATCATTCCCCCATCATCAGCCCCCTCACCATGCGTGAATCCGCCCGAGGCATCACGCTCACCAGCATTTACGATGAGATGCTCGCCCGTCGCGAGCTCTCCGTCATGGGAGACATCGAAACCCCGATGGCCCACGACCTATGCCAGCAAATCCGCCTGCTCGATGCCACCGACCCTAGCCGCCCCATCACCATATTTGTCGCCAGCGCCGGCGGAAGCGTGCGATCGGGTCTTGCGATCTATGACGCCATGCGCCTCGCATCGTGCCCCATCCGCACCGTCTGCCTGGAATTCGCCGCGTCCATGGGCGCCGTGATCTTTATGGGCGGCGACGATCGCCGTATGGCGCCCCATGCAGAGCTCGTGATTCACGACCCGCTGATCCCCCAGGGGGCAGGCGGCTCGGCACTTGCGCTGCAGGAAACCAGCCGGCGTCTCATGCAGACCCGCAAGACCCTCACGCAAATCCTCTCGGACCGTAGCGGCCTCACGCCCAAGCGCATCCAGTCCCTCACTGCAAAAGACACCTACCTTTCGGCCGAGCGCGCCGTCGAGCTCGGCTTTGCCCACGAAATCCTCTCGACCACCAAGGAGGTCGCCCATGTCTAACCTCGCCAGCCGTCTCGCCGCGTCTGAGTCCGCATCGTCCACCATCCTCGCCAAGGATCGAACGCTTTCCTGCGACACCCGCCAAACGGGACTCAACAACAATGCACTTGTAATCGGCCCCTCGGGAGCCGGCAAGACCCGAAACGTCCTCAAGCCCAACCTGCTGCAAATGAACGCAAGCTACATCGTGCTCGACACCAAAGGCACGCTCTGTCGCGAAGTGGGACCCGTGCTGGCAGCCCACGGTTACCGCGTGCAATGTCTCAACTTCGCCGACCTCAACACCGTCCCGGCCCTTGCGCCCGGCATCGAGCGCTGCGGCTACAACCCCCTGAGGCACATTCGCCGCAAGGCGGACGGCAGGCCCAACCAGCAGGACATCCTCTCGGTGGCAAAGGCCATCTGCCCCATCGAGGACAACAACCAGCCTTTTTGGGATCATGCGGCAGCAAACCTGCTGTCGTGTCTTATCGCCTACGTCACCGAACAGCTACCCGCCGACGAGCAGACGATCAGCTCGGTCATCAAGCTGATCGAGCACCTGCAGGACGGTGCCACGGGTCGATTGTTTGACGACCTGATCACGACCGACCCCCAAAGCTATGCCCTCTCGCTATGGCGGCGCTACGCCATTACGCAAAATGCCGAGCGCATGCACGCGAGCATCGTCGGCATCCTTGCCGAAAAGGTCATGTGTCTGGGATTCGACGGTGCGGCACAGCTCTATCGTGAGTGCCATCAGGTGGACTTCGCTTCCATGGGACACACCCCCTGCTCCCTGTTTGTAACCGTGAGCGATATTGACCGCAATCTCGATCCGCTGACCGGCCTCTTTATTTCGCAGGCGTTTATGGGCCTCATTCGTGAGGCCGATAGGCAGCCCGACGGCAGCCTGCCCGTGCCCGTGCGCTTTATGCTCGATGACTTCGCAAATCTGCAGATCCCCCAGATCGACAACGTGCTCTCGATTATCCGAAGCCGCAACATCTGGGCAACGCTGCTGCTGCAGTCGACCAACCAGCTCGATGCGCTCTATGGCGAGGCACGCGCACGCTCCATCATGGGCAACTGCGACACGCATCTGGTGCTGGCGTTCCAGGATCCCGAGAGTGCCCGGGTGTTTTCCGACCGCGCCGACGCGCTGCCCAGCACGCTCATGGCGACGCCGATTGATCGCTCGTGGCTCTTTGTACGCGGTCGCACTCCCGAACAGGTCGAGCGCTTTAGGCTCGAAGACCATCCGCTCTACGGGGAGCTGCCCGAGGCGCAGCGAGGCCATGCGGAGACCGAGATCTAGGCGCAGGGTTCTCGCAGCGCGCGACGCCCCGGCGATGTTCCACAAAGGCCGTGCGCCCCGGGACCACGGCAAAGCAAAGGGGCCCGCATCCGATAGGATACGGGCCCCTGACTATAAGGCGCGATGCGTTAACAGCAGCGACTACTTGCGGTGAGCGCGGTAGAACTCGATGAGCGCCTGGGTCGAAGCGTCCTGCTCGGCCTTGGCGGCGTCGTCGTGGAAGGCCGGGGTGATCTGCTTGGCAAGCTGCTTGCCCAGCTCAACGCCCCACTGGTCGTAGGAGTCGATGCCCCAGACCGTGCCCTCGACAAACGTGATGTGCTCGTACAGGGCGATGAGCTCGCCGAGTGCGAACGGGGTCAGCGTGTCGCCGAAGATCGAGGTCGTCGGGCGGTTGCCCTCAAAGCAACGGGCCGGGACGATCTGCTCGGGCGTGCCCTCGGCACGAACCTCGTCGGCCGTCTTACCAAAGGCAAGCGCCTTGGTCTGGGCCAGGAAGTTGCCCAGGAACAGCTCGTGCACGTCCTGACCGCTATCGGTCGCGGGGTTGGCGGTATTGGCGAAGGCGATGAAATCGGCCGGAACCACCACGGTGCCCTGGTGCAGCAGCTGGTAGAAGGCATGCTGACCGTTGGTGCCGGGCTCGCCCCAGAAAATCTCACCGGTGTCGGAGGTCACGGCGCTGCCGTCCCAACGGACATGCTTGCCGTTGGACTCCATGGTGAGCTGCTGCAGGTAGGCCGGGAAACGATGCAGGTACTGGCAGTACGGCAGCACGGCGTGGCTCTTGGAACCGAAGAAGTTGACGTACCAGACGTTGAACAAGCCCATCAGCGCGACGGCATTGTTCTCGAGCGGCGTGTTGCAGAAATACTCGTCGATGGCGTGGAAGCCCTCAAGGAACTGCTGGAAGCGCTCGGGGCCGAGCACGACGATCAGCGACAGGCCCACGGCGGAGTCGACGGAGTAGCGGCCGCCGACCCAGTTCCAGAAACCAAAAGCGTTAGCGGGGTCGATGCCGAAGGCCTCGACCTTCTCGAGTGCGGTGGAGACAGCGACGAAGTGCTTGGCCACGGCCTCGGCGCTCTGCTCATCGGAGCCGTCGATGGCGCCCTGAGCCTTGAGCTGCTCGAGCATCCAGGTCTTGACCTCGCGAGCGTTGGTGAGGGTCTCGAGCGTGGTGAAGGTCTTGGAGACGATGATCACGAGCGTGGTCTCGGGATCCAAACCCTTGAGCTTCTCGGCCTGGTCGTTGGGGTCGATGTTGGAGATATAGCGGCAGTCGATACCGGCGTCGGCATAGGGACGCAGGGCCTCGTAGGCCATGACCGGACCCAGATCGGAGCCACCGATGCCGATGGACACCAGGTGCTCGATCTTCTTGCCGGTAACGCCCTTCCACTCACCGGAGCGCACGCGCTCGGCGAAGGCATACATGCGGTCGAGGACCTCGTGCACGTCGGCGACGACGTCCTGGCCGTCGACGATGAGCTGGCCCTTCTCGGTTGCCGGGCGGCGCAGCGCGGTGTGCAGGACGGCGCGGTCCTCGGTGGTGTTGATGTGCTCGCCGGAGAACATGGCGTCGCGGCGCTCCTCGAGCTTCACCTCGCGGGCAAGATCGCACAGCAGCTTGACGGTCTCATCGGTCACCAGGTTCTTCGACAGATCGAAGTGCAGGTCACCGGCGTCAAAGCTCAGCTTGTTCACGCGCTCGGCATCGGCAGCGAACCAGGCCTTGAGGTCGATACCTTCGGCCTCAAGTTTCTCCTGATGAGCCTCGAGTGCCTTCCAAGCGGCAGTCGACGTAGCATCGATAGGTGCGGCAACAGTTGCCATAGAGTCCTCCTCAGCATACGGGCGCATGCCTCCATGCGCCCGGACATTCAGATGCCACTATTCTAGCGCAGGTCAAGACTATAATCAGCGAGCGTTGCCAATCGGCCCCCAAACGGCAACCGACCAAAAAGGGACAGGTTTATTTTGGCAGGTCAAACGCTTTACCTACCAAAAATAACCCATCCCTTTATGGCAGATATTAGGTCGCGGCGCACACACTGCCGAGCAGCTCGCGCAGAGGAGACCCGATACCCTCCAGCAGTTCGGGCGCAATGATGGCAAAAACGGGCACCTCGCCGGCTCCCACGACAGCAGGCACCTTGCCCGCCAAGACAATACATCCATAAGGCACAAAGCCGTCTTCGCCGGCATCGAGCACCGCCATGCGCCGCGCGAGCTCGCGCGCAAAGCCGGCAGTATCGGCATCGCCAATCGCCAGGACAAAGTCCACGCCTTCGTCGGTCGCCAGGGCCACGGCTTCGTCGATCAGCTCGTCTCCCCCGTCGCCCTCAACCGAGCCGCAGCGAAAAAGCACGCGCTCGAGCAGGGCTCGATCAAGCGAGCCGAGCGCCGCCGAGACGAGCTCATCACGCGTATGCCTGTCACCGCCCAGCACGACCAGCGCCTTGGTGCCGCCGTAGTGAGCGACCAATCGTCCACACCAGCGAGCCACGTCTCCATCCGCAACAAGGCGCGTCGGCATACCAAACCCATAGTTGACCATCGTTTCCACAACCCTTCCGTGCATGTAGGTGGCACCAATCGTTAGGCCCATGCTACGAAGCGAGCTTTTCCGAGCTGTTTCGCGCTCTTTAGGGCTGCGTTAAAAACCCGATGCAGTCGCACGACCATACCTGCCAAAAAGGGACAGGTTTTGACGGTGTCCGGTCGAGCAGGTATTATCGAACAGGTATTCGATAAGAACATGTGTTTGATGGGAGGGCTCGGATGGCGCACGAGCAGCACACCTACATCTGCATCGACCTCAAGACGTTTTATGCCAGCGTCGAGTGCGTCGATCGTGGGCTCAATCCGCTCACCACCAACCTGGTCGTTGCCGACGAATCGCGCGGACGCACGACCATCTGTCTCGCTATCACGCAGGCCATGAAGGACCTAGGGATTCACAACCGCTGTCGCCTGTTCGAAATACCCGATGGCATCGACTACATTAAGGCCGTACCGCGCATGCAGCACTACATGGAAGTGTCGGCGCAAATCTACGGCATCTATCTGGAATACGTCAGCCCCCAGGACGTGCACGTCTACTCCATCGATGAGTGTTTTATCGACGTGACGCCCTATCTGGACCTCTATCACACCGATGCGGAAGGCTTCGCCTGCATGTTGCGCGACGAGGTCTTGGCACGTACCGGCATCACAGCGACGGTCGGCATCGGCCCCAACCTATTCCAGGCCAAGGTTGCACTCGATATCACCGCCAAGCACGTGCCCAGTCGTATTGGCAAACTCGACGACGAGACCTTTCGCAAGGAGATCTGGCCCCATCGCCCCATCACCGACATCTGGGGCATCGGCCCCGGCGTGGCGGCCCGTCTCGAAAAATACGGTGTCTACGACCTGATGGGCGTCGCCGCGCTCGACGAAAACCTGCTTTACGACGAGCTCGGCGTCAATGCCGAGTATCTCATCGACCACGCCTTTGGGCGCGAGCCGACAACTATCGCCGATATCCAAGCTTATCGCCCACAAGCGACCTCGACCACCACAGGGCAGGTGCTCTCGAAGGGCTATGCCTACGAGCAGGCCTACACCGTCTTGCGCGAGATGGTCGACAACGCCGTGCTGGATTTAATCGACAAGCATGTGGTGTGCGACAGCATCTCGCTCTTTGTGGGTTATGCGAGCGAACGAGCCGACATACGCCGCCTCGACGCCAGCGGCACAGCGCAATATGTGGACGGATGCGGACACCTACGCTCGAGCACGTCGAGCATCGAACCCGCCGTAACTGCTGGACCCGAGCTCGCACCCCGTGCGCCCAAGCCCGTCCAACGCGATGACGAACGGCGGCGCTTGGTGCGTGAGGCGCAGGCAATCGATGGCATCTTTGTGGGAGAGCATGGCGGCAAACCGCGCGGTGGCTATGCCGCGCTCTTCGCGCACTCCAACGCTTCGCGAAAGCTGCCCGAGCGAACCAATTCGTTTAAGAAGATCATGGGCTATTTCGATGAGCTCTGGGCGCAGACCGTCGATCCCAAACGACCGGTCAAACGCATCAACCTGGGATTTGGCAACCTCATGCCCGAGGAATTTGCCACCATCGATCTATTTAGCGATATCGAGGCGGATGAGCGCGAGCGCGACCTGGCGCGCGCCGTCCTGGCCGTGAAAGGCAAGTACGGCAAAAACGCCCTGGTCAAGGGATTAAGCTTTACCGCCGGCGCCACCGCACGCGAACGCAACGATCAGGTAGGAGGACATCGTGCCTAAGTCCCAACAACAGCCGATGCGGCCACCGACGCCTTTTGAACGCCTAGCGGACCCCGAGGGAAGACGTCGCTCCGCCGACCCAAAGCTCACCGCCAACGGTGCTGTGCGCGCCAACCGCGCCGCACAGTTTATGCCCTTTGCCGCCCTCACGGGATACTACGAGCTCGTGCGCAAACAAGAGATCACTGTTGAGCCCAAATGCGAACTTACGGAAGAAAAAGCCCTCGAGCTTTCGAAAAAGCTCGAGGGCCTCAAACGCGGCGACCTGGTGCGCGTCACCTATTACGATACGTACGGCTATCGTAGCCGCACGGGCATCCTTGACGAGGTGCTCCCTGCCTTCAAGCTCCTCAAGCTCAAAGACATCGCCATCGACTTCGACGACATCCAAGACATCGAACTGCGCGGACGGGCCTAGCCAAGGAAGCGCATCCAGGGCGGCGCTTAGAGCGTCATGACGTAGTAACCCGCGTCCTTCACGGCGGCCACGAGAGCACCGCGATCGATCTGCTGCTTAGAGCGCACGCGCGCCGTGTGGTCCGCATACGTCACCGTTGCCCACACGCCATCCAGTGCATTCAGGGCATTGGCCACGTTCTGAGCGCAGCCATCGCAACTCATACCGCCGATGAGCAGCTCCTCGCTATAGGGATAATGAGACGGATCGGTATCCGCGACCACGACTTTCTTGGCCTTCTTTCCGCTCGCGCCGTCACAGCAGCAGCTCTTTCCGCGAGTCGAAGCGGCAATGCGACGCAACCCAAAGAACAAACCGACGGCAATGACGGCCAGCACGATGAGATTCGCAGGGTTGAACAAGTCACTCATGCGTTCCCCTTTCAAGTAACCCTATCTAGATACCCCCATGGGGTGTCCCCATCTTAACCCAAAATCATGTCCGTTCGGTCAATTAGTTTCCCTCTTCAAACTTTTTAGTTGACCAAGGCTTACTTTCGTGTATAAGTTTTCCTAGGCTAACAGTTTTGATTCGTAAGGAGCGCCGTGACTCGAACCATAGACATTCCAACGTTTCAGGCAGCGGTCGTGCGCAACTGCTCTCCCACGCTCGCGGGCATCAAGCCGGCATCGCTCTTTACCTATCCAGGCACCTACGCCCACGGGGACGGCTCAACCGCAACCGAAAACATCGCAGAACGCCGAGCACGCCTGCTCAACGTTATCGCCCAGTGCAATCGCGAGCTTGACCCGCTCGGCATCCACCTGAGTGTTTTGGTCTGGCGGCCCTGCGGAGCGCTCGTGTACGTGTACCGGGCCAAAAGCCTCACCACCTATTTCGCAGACCCTCGCGCCCAAACGGCGCTCGCCTCGGCAGGCTACGACACGAGAGACCTTTCGACATGCCTTGTGCATTTGGCATCACGCATCACGCTCGCGAGCAATAACGTCGCGGAATGCGCCTGTAGCCAGACTCGATGCGCACTACCCCAGCAAGCTAGCTGCAGCAAAGACTGCACCTGCGAGTTTCCGCACGAAATAGGCTACTTCCTTGGATATCCCTACGACGACGTGCACGAGTTTATCGTCCAGCGCGGCGAGAACTACAAGGTCTTTGGGGCCTGGAAGGTCTACGAAAATGTCGAGCAGGCGCTTGCGACGTTTGATGCCTACCGTGCCTGCACCCAATACTTCACCTTTGTCTATCAGCAGGGCTGCAGCCTGGCGCAACTTGCCCAGGCAACCCGATAGAACGTACAAGCCGCGGCCTGCGCCGCACAACCGAAAGGACAAAACATGAGCAAGATCGCTGTCGTCTATTGGAGCGGCACGGGCAATACTGAGGCCATGGCAAACCTCGTCGCCGAAGGCGCCACGTCCGCGGGTGCCGAGACTGAGGTCATCCCCTGCGCCGACTTCTCTGCCGACAGAGCCGCCGACTACGACGCCTTCGCCTTCGGCTGCCCCGCCATGGGCTCCGAGGAACTCGAGTACGATGAGTTCCAGCCGATGTGGGACGAGGTCAAGGAGACCCTCGGCGACAAGAAGGTCGTCCTCTTTGGCTCCTATTCGTGGGCAGAGGGCGAGTGGATGGACAACTGGAAGGCCGACGCCGACGAGGCCGGCGTCAACGTCGTCGATTCCGTCATTTGCTACGATGCGCCCGATGATGAGGGCGAGGCGGCCTGCAAGGCCCTGGGAGCGGAGCTGGCATAAACCACCCATTGACACGACAGATGCAACGCAAACGGGCTCCGGGTCGTCTTAACCCGGAGCCCGTTCATCTATAAAGCCACGACACGAACGGCACAACTCACCCGCGTATCAAACGACGGACGTTACAGGCGTCGAGTCGCTATGCGCTCTTACGGGAGCGCACAAACCACGCACCAATAGCCGCAAGGCACACGATACCGACAACAACACCGGTAACAGCGACCGGGTTAACGCCGCCTCGCCCATCCAAAGCACCCTTGCGTGATGCGGCAGCAGCGGACGTCGTTTTCGAACCGGAAGACTCGTCGGAGCCGGACTTCTTATCGGACTCGCCCTTGTTGGCATCCACATTCTGCGAAGCAACAACTTCCTGCATTCCAGAACCGCCCTGCTTATCGCCGGAGCCATCGCCCCTCTGCGAACCGGTCGGCATGACCGCGGGCGTCGGATTCTTCGTCGGGACCGTAGGAACGGGTACCTCGGGCGTCACGGGTTTTATCGAGCCGCCCGGTTCGACGACACCGGCTTTTACGCCACCGATCTTGGACCAGGTCACACCGGACCCCGCGGACTTATAGGCCGAAAGGGCTCGTAAGGCCTGTACAGTCGCAAGCGCGTTGGCATTGCCGGGCTTACCGTCGGATCCCATGGTATGAGCGTAGCCCTTGCCGTCGGCAACCTCGTAGGCGCAGATTGCAGAAATCAGGCTATTCGTACCCATTGCAAAACCGTTCTTGGTATTTACGGGATCCTTGCCAAGAGCCACAAGAGCGAGCAGCACCTGGGCATTCGACTCAACGGACCCAAAATCGCAAAGGCCGTTCATCTGACCCCTAAGGAAGCCGAGCGCATTGTCGACAGCAGATGCAACAGAAGGTTGGCCATTCGAGGCCGGGGCGACGGCGCACGCGTCATCATCGACATAGGGTGCAAGCGCCTGAAGTGCCATAGCGGTCATATCGACGTTGCTCGCACCGCCCGCATCGATGGTAAAACCGCCGTCGGGATTCTGGAACGAAAGCAGTGCGCAAACAAGCTGAGCACGTGTCCAAGAAGAGCCGGACGCACGCAGCGCCTCATTCGAAATACCCGCCTCGTCAAGGGCGATCAGCGCATAGACCACGTTGTTCGCCGAAGCCACAAGATCTTCGTGAGAGCAAATGTCAGCAATGAGATTCACGCCATCGAAAGAGGTGATATCCTCGCCAAGCGCGGTTAGCGCAAGGGCAACTCGCTCGCAATCAGTCACCTTGGCGGTGTTGCCCGACCACTCGGCCTTATGAACGGTAAGGGACTTCTTGTAATTCGCGATCAGTGCGTCGTCAATCTTGCGCCCCGACGTTGCGAAGGCGTAAATCTCCCATTCTTGACCATAGGTGTACGCATCGATCGTACGGTTGACGTCAAAGTACTTGGCAGCGGAAAGGGTGCCTTCGTCGGCCTTTGCCTCGTTATCCGGCGAGGCAACGATTCCGTCAACCGTAATCTCAAAGGAGATGGCCTGGGCACCGGCAGTCTGATCGATCGGCGTACCGGTCACCGTATAGGTACCGGCCTTGTTCGCCGTCAGGACATAGGCGCCGCTCGCCACAAACAAGCCGTCGTCAGGAGCACCGTCAACGTGCTTCCAATCACCAAGAGCGCGTCGGTCGATACTCACGGCATCCGAGGCATCCCGACCTTCCTCGGTCGCCACACTCCATTGCATACCGGGCTCGGAAACACTCCAGCGCTCGGCATCGTTCTCACCCGTATAACTCAGGTTGAGTTCGACGGTCTTACCGGCCTTAACGGACGCAGGGACATTTGTGATTGTCACCGATTTCAGTGGGTTCCGGTAAGCGTAGGTAACCTCTCGCTTGCCCGAGGAGATGACGCTGCCGTCCTGGTTTTCGACCGTCGCCTCAAATGTCGTCTTACCGGCCTTATACGGCGTAAAGCCAATCTCGCCGCTCGTAGTGTACTCGGCAACCGCAGAATCACTCGAGGTGACCGTGTAGCAAGCGCGATCACTCGCGTTTTCGGGTCCCACAACCGGCGCAGCCTTATCGGTCAGGAAGGCGCCTTTGGCAAGCGGATTGCGACCGTGCAGATAGACAGTCTCGCCGTCCTCGTTATAGCCAAGCGAGACGCTCGTCGCTGGCACATAGCTCGACGTGACCGTCACGCTCTTGGAGGCGATATCGAGATTTGCGCGTGAAGATACCCGAATCGTGGCCTCGCCCGGCTTCTTAAAATAAAAGCAGGCGGATCCGGGATTGGAGTAAAGTACGTTCGCAGGCGTGCCGACAAAGCGAAAACGCGCATAGGAAACAGGAGTGTACTCGCCCTCGGCGGCATCGGTGTAATGAACACGGACTTCAAGATTCTTGACCTCGGAACCCGCAACCGCAATAGTGCCGCCCGTCACGTTTGCGCCGTTATACCAAATCTGAAAATCATCGATCGGTTTGGACACCGCCTTGACCACAACGGTCGCGACGTTCTCGGTAGTGCCGTCGTCCTTGTGGAGTGTGGCGGTTACCGTACCTACGGCGTCGTTATACACGTGCAGCAGGCCCGTTTCCTCGTTAACGGCGATATCACCCCTGTTGGCATCTGGGGTACCCCAGGTCACCTTGGCATCCTTGGGCAGGCCATCGAGCTCAAGCGTGCCCGAAACGCAGGCGGCACCGTTCTCGCCCACCACAACGTCGTCGGGAGACGGGCAGAGCACACCATCGGCAGCAGTTACGGTCTTGCCGGTACGGGCAGGCGTGAACTTCACCTCGTACTTATTGCTTGCAGTAGGGCTCTCAGAAGACTCGTGGTCTAGATTCTCACCGAAGTGCGGAAAGCCATCAGACCCCATACCCCACACGCTACCGTTTTCACCACGATTGACGTTGAGATTTTCGACAAAGGTCGCCGTCTTCATGTCATCGGTATCGACAGCATAGGAGTTAACGAGCGCGTCCGTGGGAAAGACAACCTTGTTGGTAAGGCCCTCCTGCCAGTACGTATTGATGAGCTGTCCGGAGTTGTAGCTCGCAAAGAGCACGCCGCCGGTCGAAGCGGCGGTGGACATGCAATTGGAGATCACGCCGCCCTAGAGCGTACGGCCAAAGCCAGCAACGCCCTTACCCGTAACGGACGTGGAGCAATTAATGACAGAGCCCTTTACCTGATTGCCAAGCGGACCAAACGACTTGCCGTCCATGGCCTGTTTGAGCTCACCGGCAAAAGAGACATTCTGGATGACGCCGGTGGAGCCAACGCTCTCAAACAGAGACTTAACGCCTCCCTTGTTGTCAAAGGTAATAGTGTGACCCTGTCCGTCAAACGCGCAATTGAGCTCGCCTGTGGGTCCGAAGAACCATTCGTCATCAATCACAATGTCGCTATCGAGCACATAGTAGTTGCTCGCATCCTTGACGTTCATATACATGAAGTCATCCTGCGACGAGATGTGCTTGACGCTCTCCGGCTGGGCGACGGGAGCCGTCGGTTTCTTTTTCTCAAGCGCATCCGAGGCATCCTTGAGCGTCTTGACCGCCGCATTTACATCGGACTGAGATGCATCGTCGTTATCGTTGACGATTTTGGCTTCCGCAAGAGCAGCGGCAAAGGCGGACCAGGAATCCGTTGTGTAGTCTGACTCGTTGAGCGCCTCGGCGGCCGTGATAGCCGCGACGAGCGCGTCCTTATTGACAACGACGGGGGCAGAGCCGCTCACAAGCAAGGGCAGGCCACCATTGGACACCCAGGAAAAGCCAGTCGACGGCGCATCGGTATTGAGCACGTCGAGTGATTCAGCAGAAGAGAGGTCGGCGGCTTTAGCCGCGTTTCCCTTGTTAAAGCCGCTAGGGTTGTTCATCTCGGCAGGCGAAAAACCTACGGTATATAGGCAGTTCAACAGTGATCCGGCCTGAGCCTCACCGACCAGGCCACCGTTCATCTCAACGCCTGAGCCGGCAAAATAGGAATTGACGATCTTTCCGGACGTCATACCGCCGACCAGGCCACCGGCACAGCCCATCCAGCCGCTAAGGTTCACGCTTGCCGTGGACCAGCACATCTGGATGGTGCCAGAAAGTTTCATGGCAATGGAGCCCACATTGTCGGTGCTCGAGACCGAGCCTGTCACGCCCAGGTTCTGAATCGAGCCGGCCACATTATTCGCAACGGCCTTGCCGTTAATGGTGACCGTGTGGCCCTGGCCATCCAGGGTGCCGTCAACGGTCTCGATCTGCTGGTCAGCGCCCATCGAAATATTCGCGCCGAGCTTGACGGTCGCACCCGCCTCAATGGTCTCAGGCATATCGGCCGCATCGTTGACGATCACCGTCTCGCCCGAGTGCACTACCTTGGCGAAAGAACCCGCTTCTTCGACCTGTGCAGCCGGTACCGTTTCCTCGGACGCAATAGACTGCACGGCAACACCGGAGCTTTCCTGCTCCTGCGTGCTGCCGTCATCTGCCATGCCGGTTTCAGCGTCGGCAGAAGGCTCATCTTCATTAGGCCTGCCCTGCCCATCATCGCCCGCCGCGGTGACCTGATCGGCCGCCGCGGCTACGCCCGTGCTCACCTCCTCGGCAAACGCGGTCATTCCCGTGCTCGAACTGGCAAAGATAAACGCCATGAGCACGACGAGGAATTTCCTCGTACCTGTTCGGATGTTGTTGAGCATCCTTTCCCCCTTGGTCTGGAAGATCACTACCCCAATAAGAATCGAGGCCGACCATGTAAAGGGAAACGGGACACAGCGAAACGCCCGCACCTGACAGCATGCGGCAATGCCCCCGCATCGCATACGGGATGCTTGGAGCAAATATGATGTCATCTTCTGCTCACCGGAATCCAGCGGCTCCCAAAAGACCCTCGACACGAGAAGACCATGGGCAAGTAATCTGACTCGCGGGACAGCCCCGCACACAGTAACCGCCTTGCCTGGGATTCCCACCCAGTTCCCTTTTATGCGCCAAGCGCACCCATGGTCCGGCTTCTTTTCAAACAGCATGTAATTGTATGGAAGACCAGACAACGAGCGTCCGCCGATATCACGCACACATAATTCACCGAAAATGTGGTTGAAAGTCGGCCAGGGCAACGACGAGACCTTTATACGAAATGCAAAACGGGGCCGCAGCATCATTGCTACGACCCCGCCCGCTCAAGCAAACTCTCATTCCGAGATGCTGCTGATCAGCTACGAGATATTGCCCAAGAACGCCTTGGTGCGTTCGCTCTTGGGATGGTCGAAAACCTCGCTCGGCGTGCCCTCCTCCACGATAACGCCGCCGTCCATAAAGACGACGCGGTCGGCGACGTCGCGGGCAAAGCCCATCTCGTGCGTCACGACGATCATGGTCATGCCGTCGCGTGCCAGGTCGCGCATGACACCCAGAACGTCACGGACAAGCTCGGGATCGAGCGCCGACGTGGCCTCGTCAAAGAGCATGACGTGAGGGTTCATCGACAGGGCGCGGGCGATGGCCACGCGCTGCTGCTGACCGCCCGAAAGCTGGCTCGGCATAAAGTCGATGCGCTCGGCCAAGCCGACCTTGGTCAGCTCCTCGACGGCAATCTTTTCGGCCTCTTCCTTGCTGCGCTTGAGCACCTTTTGCTGCGCGAGCATGACGTTCTTTTTGACTGACAGGTGCGGGAACAAATTGAACTGCTGGAACACCATTCCCAGATGTGTACGAACCTTGTTAAGGTCAACGCCCTTGGCACACACATCCACGCCCTCAACGACAATCGAGCCGCTCGTGGGATGCTCCAGACGATTGATGCAGCGAAGCATCGTCGACTTGCCCGAGCCCGAAGGACCCAGGACTACGACGACCTCGCCCTTGTGCACATCCAGATCGATGTCGCGCAGGACCACGTTATCGCCAAAGGCCTTCTGGAGGTTCTTGATGCTGACGACGACCTCGTTCGAGTTATTGGTTTCGCTCATGATAGGACCTCCTTACAGACCGGCGATGTGATCGGCGGGCGTCGCGACGACCTGTCCGGCGCTCTTGGTGGGACGCTTCTTTTTGGTTTCGGCCGTACCCAAAAGCCTCGCCTCAAGACCGCTCACCAAGCGCGCAAGCGGCAGGGTGATGACCAGGTAGAACAGGGCGGCAACCACATACGGCGTGATGGAGCCCGTCGTGGCCACGATGGTGCGGGCGTTCATGACGATCTCAACCACGCCCACGGCCGCGAGCAGCGACGTATCCTTGTAAAGCAGGATGAACTCACTGGTCAACGTAGGCAAAACATTGCGGAACGTCTGCGGAATCATAACGTAGAGCAGCGTCTGGAAGGCATTCATGCCCAGCGAGCGCGCGGCCTCGTTCTGGCCCTTGGGGATCGACTGAATACCGGCGCGGAAAATCTCGCACAGGTAGGCGGACGAGTTCATGGCCATGACGATGACGCCCAGCACATAGTCATCAACCTTGACGCCGGCAAGCGGCAAGCCAAAGAACGCGATGTAGATCTGCAGGAACGCCGGCGTACCACGGATGATATTCACGTAGATGCCGGCAAGGCAACGCAGGATGCGCGACTTGGAGATGCGCATGAGCGACAAGGCAAAGCCAAAGGGAATTGCCAGCGGAAACGCCACGAGCACGATCGAGAGCGACATGAGGAAGCCTTTGAAAACGATCGGCAGGCTCTGGACCAAAATGACCGGGTTCAGGAACAGGCGAAGGAACATGTTGGAATTCCACGCCTCGACCCATGGCTGCTCCTTAAGATCGGCCAGGAAGTTATCGAATGCCGTCACGCCCTTGATCTCGACGGAAGGAATCTTGGAAATCTTCTTGGTCGAACCATCGGCCAAAGTGTAGGTGCCGCTAAAGGCCTCTTCGCCGCCCTCGACGGGAAACGTCACGCCGTAGACCTCGACACGGAAAAAGCCGCCGGCAGGCGCCGTCTCGCCAAAGTCAATCTTGAGCGTCTGGCCGTCAGCCTTGCACGTGGGCTTCATGGGCGTACGATCCATGAGGTCCTCGCCCGAGAGCATCGTCAGACGTGTGTCGTCCGCACCAAAGGTCGTGCCATCGGCAAACGTCAGCGAAAGACCACTCAGTTCCTCGTCGGCATCGGCCTGGACCTCCCAGGTAATGCGCGTCTCGGTGCCGCCGACCACAGCGCTGCCCGAACCGGTGTTGGGTCGGGCGGTAATCTTTGCGGTCTCAAGCGCCTGGGCGGTCGTGGGCGCATATGCCCCCACGCACACCAGCGCGAGCGCCACGGCCATGGCGCAGGCTAGCTTTTGGAGCAAGGCGGGCAGTGGAAAACGCTGCTCCGCAGCCCCTTCGTTCAATCGAGACAAGGTGGCTCCTATCGTAGAAGTTGCCGGCAAAACGAGACGGAAGCACTCTCCGTCAAGAGAAGCGCAAAGGCCCTCTCCGCAAAACGGAAAGGGCCTACACGCAATCAAGTAGCTATTTTACTTGATGTTGTACTTAGCCATGAGGGCGTCGACGGTACCGTCGTCGGTCAGGTCCTTGATGGCCTGGTTGATGTCGTCCTTGAGCTTGGTGTTGCCCTGGTTGATGGCGATGGCGTACTCCTCGCCGGTGCTGATCTGCTTGATGGTCTGGCAGGTGTTGAACTGCTCGGCGGTCAGCTGGCTGGCAACGGAGCGGTTGGTGACTACGGCGTCGCCCTTATCGGACTGCAGGGCGCTGAAGCACTCGGTAGCGTCCTTGTAGGGGACGATCTTGGCCTTGGGGAAGTTCTCCTGGGCAAAGGACTCGGCGGTCGAGCCAGACTGAACGATGATGGTAGCGTCGGCGTTGTTGAGCTTCTCGCTGTAGTTGTCGGCCGTGATGTCGGTGTTATCGACCTTGGTCACGATAGCCTGATCGTCCATGTAGTAGGAATCGGAGAAAGTGACTTCCTTCTCACGCTCGGGCGTGTCGGTGATAGCCGCGATGGAGACGTCGTACTTAGCGCCCGAAGCGACACCGGGTACGAGTGTGTCGAAGTCATTGTTGACGTACTCGACATCCAGGCCCAGCTTGTCGCCGATAGCCTTGATGAGCTCAAGGTCAAAGCCCTGATAATCGCCGTTGTCATCCTTGTACTCAAACGGAGCGTACTCGGCAGAGGTGCCGACGGTCAGCGTACCGTCCTTGACGAGCGCGTACTCCTTGGAGCCGTCGACCTTCTCGACCTTAGCGTCGTCAGAGCTGCTGGAACCGGCATCAGAACCAGAGGTGGCGTTGGACGAGCCGCAGCCCGTCAGTGCAAGGGCGATCGCCATGGCGCCCGTGGCGGCAAATGCGCCAAGCTTCTTCAGCTTCATAATCAGTCTCCTTCCGGTGACCCCACGTGATTCAGAGGTCTGCAAAAACTGATGGTTATTATGCACCCGCTTGGAAGAATCTGCAATTAGAAAACTGATTGAAACAAACCTACAACGTGCATGGAACACTCCACTTTATCGCAGCCATTACTGCTGCAACGACCTTAACAGTTTGATTTCAGCCGCATAACCTGCAAGTTCGTTCGGTGTCTCCAGAATGAATGGCAATGCGCGCAAGCGGCCATTCGATACAATATTCTGCATAACCTGCATACCGCCGCCAAACTCTTCACTACCCAGGTAGCCCTTGCCGATGCACTCGTGGCGATCTTTATGGGCGCCGCAGGGATTCTTGGAGTCATTGATATGCACGGCGCGCAGGCGCTCGATACCCACCACACGATCGAACTCGTCGAGCACACCGTCAAGATCGTGGACGATGTCATAGCCGGCGTCATTCACATGGCAGGTGTCCAGGCAAACGCCCAACTTGGCCGACAGCTCGGGGCGCTTATCGGCAACGCCCTCGATGATGAGCGCCAGTTCCTCAAAACTGCGGCCCACCTCGGTGCCCTTGCCGGCCATGGCCTCGAGCAGCACCGTCGTCTGCTGGCCCTCAAACATGACCTGGCACAGGGTGTCGACGATCATCTGAATGCCGGCGTCGGAGCCCTGCCCCACATGCGCGCCGGGATGGAAGTTGTAGTAGTTGCCGGGCAGCGCTTCCATGCGCCGCAGGTCCTCCGCCATGGCTTCCAGGGCAAACTCGCGCGCCCGCTCTTTGGCCGAGCAGGGGTTGTAGGTATACGGGGCATGAGCCACGAGCGGGCCAAAGTCGTTTTGCTCCATAAGCTCGCGCAGGGCCGCCACGTCATCCATGTCAAGGTCTTTCGCCTTGCCGCCGCGCGGGTTGCGCGTAAAGAATGCAAAGGTATTGGCGCCAATAGACAGCGCCGTCTTCCCCATCGCCCGATAGCCCTTCGTCGTCGAAAGATGGCACCCGATCGTCAGCATCCCCAGCTCCCCCTCATCAGTTGCGGTGAAATAGTTCCTGTTTGGCCCCTATTCTGCCGCAAACGGGAACTATTCCGCCGCAAGTTATAAAAGAGGCATCAGAGATGCGGGCCACCAAGCACTACGGCCACGGACGCCGGCGTCATGATCCCCTACGCGTCAGCGCCAAGCCCTAGAGGGCTAGACGGATTGCATCGATAATGCGCGCGCAGCGCTGTGTGGCGGCAAGGGGCATGACGGGACTCTCGAGTTTCCCCGACCGGATGAGCTGGGTCGCATGCTGGATTTCGCCGTAGAAATCATCGACCTCAAACGGGGCATTTATTTCGAGCATTCGTCCGTCGGAGTACTTCACATGGGCGAGCTCGGGGCGATGGAGGCGCTCGATTTCCAACGAGCCCCACTCGCAGGCAATCGTTAAGCGGCTTTCATATGCTGCTTTGCCGTCGCACACCATACGAATGGGTATACCGCCGACACTCATATGGATCTCATCGGCCCAATCCACGCGGCCGCCCGATACGTCACGCCAGCGAACTTCACGAGACGAAACATCGCAAGCGCCCGCAAGCAGATCCTCAAACCACCCGACCGCATAGCAGCCCATGTCATATAGACAGCCACCCTGCAACGGATCGAGCAGATAACTCGAAGGGGGCTCACCATAATCGAGTTTTTGCACGCTTTCGATCGAAACGATACGGCCGAGCTCACCCGACGCAAGCAAGCCCTTCACGCGAGTACGCATCGGACAAAACCGATTTTTCATCGCCTCCATAAACGGCACGCCGCACTCACGGGAAACAGAGGCGATCGCACGGGCCTCTTCTTCATTCAAAACGGCCGGCTTTTCGCACAGTACGGCCTTTCCCGCGCGCAGTGCCCGACAGACCCAATGCGCATGCATGCCATGTGGAAGAGCCAAGTAGATTGCGTCGACATCGGGGTCGGCAATCAGCGCGTCATAAGCCGCATTGCCGTTATCGTCGACCGAGGCATGGCCATGCGCAGCATCGATCGAAAACGCTCGGCAAAATTCCTCGACATGTGCAGGAGTGCGGCCGGCCGCAGCCACCAGCCGTGCCCCGTCGGCCTTCTTAAGCGACGATGCAAATCGATGAGAAATGTACCCAGCGCCCAAAATGCCCCAACGAACCTCACGCGAATCATTACGTAAACCTCGGTCACCCACGATAGCCTCCCATCAGTTGCGGCGAAATAGTTCCTGCTATCGCCCTATTCTGCCGCAAACAGGAACTATTCCATCACAAGATATAAAAGGGTCATGAGGAGCGTGTTTTGCCGAAGACTTTAAGCATGGCCGTTACGGGGCCCGGCTGGAAGCGTCGGCGCACGTCATCGAGACGCTCGGGGATATCGATATGCTGCGGGCAGTGGCGCGCGCATTTGCCGCACTTGACGCAATTGCTCACCAGCTTGGGCTCGCTCGTGCGCACCGCACTCGCCGTAAAGTATTGCGACAGCCCCGTAAACCAGCTGTGCGCATAGCTCGCGTTGTAGGCGGCAAAGCAGCCGGGAATGTTGATACCCTTGGGACATGGCATGCAGTAGCTGCATCCCGTGCAGGGCACGCGATTCGATTTTTCAAACTCATCCAGCACGTGCGCGATCGTGTCGAGCTGGTTGGCAGTCATCGAATTCGGCAATGCGAGGTCTGCCAGTGACGAATTCTCATCCACCTGCGCGGTATCGGTCATACCCGAAAGCAGCATCGTCACCTGAGGATGATTCCACACCCACGAAAGACCCCAGGCGGCAGGAGTGAGCAAATGCGGGTCACGGGCACTATCGAGCACAGCGCGAGCCCGTGGCGGCAGTTTGCCCGCTAAACGCCCGCCCAGCAGCGGCTCCATCACAAACACCGCGAGGCCTCGCTCGGCGGCGGCCATGAGCCCCGCCGTTCCCGCCTGATAGCGCTCTCCAGCGTAATTGTACTGGATCTGGCAAAAGTCCCACTCATACGCATCGAGCATCGTGAGGAAGTCCGCCGCGCTGCCGTGATACGAAAAACCAATCTGACGAATGCGCCCCGCCGCCTTTTGACGCGCGATCCAGTCCTCGATGCCCAACGCCACTACACGTTCCCACTGGGCGGGCGAGGTGATGTTGTGCATGAGGTAATAGTCGATATGGTCGGTTCGCAGGCGGCGCAGTTGTTCGTCGAAAAACCGGTCGAAATCCTCCGCGCACTTGCACGAAGTATGCGGCAGCTTAGTCGCCAGCAACACACGGTCGCGCAGCCCCAAGCGCTCAAGTGAGGCACCCACGCACGCCTCGTTACCGGGATAGAGATATGCAGTATCCAGATAATTAATCCCCTGATCCACCGCACGGGAAATGATGGCATCGGCCGTCTTCGCATCCGGACGTCCCGGCGCACCGGGAAATCTCATGCAGCCCAGACCCAGAGCGGATATTCGGTTACCACTTTTGGGGTCAACGCGGTATTGCACGGCCCCTCCCTTCGCCATCAGCGCCCCGGCAAGGCGAAACACAATGGTCACGCGGCCGAAACATCGTGGAATCGCAATCGAGAACGTATCGTAACGCAGCAGAAATCGAGCTGTCACGGCACCGCTTTAACATCAGCAAAAAGCCCGATGAAAGGAGGCGTCCGTGACCACACGCGAGGATGCCTACCCCTACCCCGGCGAACAATACATCCTCTCGGTCGACCGTTACCAGATCGAGGTCATGGACCATCTGGACGAGCTTCCCGCCACGGGCGCCGTCATCTTCTGCACCTTCCCTAAGGTCCGCGATGGTGTCGGATACCCCGCACGCGTTTTTGCAGTCTGCCCTGCAGCGTAAGTTCCCATGCGTTTGTTCTTCTAAATTCAGCCTCCGGTGCACGCTTCATGCCCCAGCGGCATACAATCCATCAGGCGCCCCGCACGCGGGCGCCTTTTTGTGAGGAGATGATTCACATGCAGATCAACAAGGTCGCCTTTATCGGCAAGGGCGGCGTGGGCCTGCTCTACGGCAGTATGATTGCCAAGACCCTCGGCAACGATGCCGTCGAATACGTCATGGATGATGCTCGTTTCGAGCGTCACGCGAACGACGTGTTCACCATCAACGGCGAACCCTGCGAGCTCACGTCCGTCCGCGCCAGCGAGGCAACGCCTGCCGATCTGGTCATCCTGACGGTCAAGACCACCGGTCTCGACCAAGCACTCAAGACTATGGAGCACATCGTGGGACCCAACACGCTCATCGCCTCGCTGTGCAACGGCATCACGAGCGAGCAAAAGATTGCCGAGCGCTTTGGCTGGGAGCATACCGTCCTGGGTATCTGCCAGGGCATGGACGCCGTGTTCCTCAACGGAGAGCTCACCTTTACCAACACTGGCGAAATCCGCTTTGGCGCGGCGGCCGGTACGGATCCCGCAACCATCACCGCAATTGACGAGCTCTACACGCGCTGCGGTATTGCCCATACCGTCGAGAGCGACATTGCGCACCGCATGTGGGCCAAACTCATGCTCAACGACGGCATCAACCAGACCTGCATGGCCTACGGCGGGACCTACGGAAGCGCCACGGAGCCCGGCTCCGAGCAGCGTCGCTGCTTTGTTTCCGCCATGCGCGAAACGCTTGCGGTCGCCAACGCCGAGGGCGTTAAGCTGACCGAGGCAGACCTGACGCAGATGGTGCATCTCATCGAGGGAATCGACCCCGCCGGTATGCCCTCGATGGCTCAAGACCGCATCGCAAGGCGCAAAACCGAGGTTGACGAGTTCGCGGGCACCATCTGCCGCCTCGCAGCCAAACACGATATCCAGGCGCCGCAAAACGAGTGGCTCTATCAGCGCATCCGCGATATCGAGAAAAGCTGGTAGCGCCAACGCGCTGCATTTAACAGCCTTAACAGCAAAGCCGCCGCAAGGGAACCTTTCCCCTGCGGCGGCTTTTATCTTCGTCTATGACCAGCAGCCAATCTCACGACAGTTAGCGTTGCGACTCCGGCACCACGTCCTCGTCATCGCGGCAAAGAACCACGCCCGCGCTTCCCAGCAGGGCGGCTGCGATCAGCGCGCCAGCCACGATTGGAGCAGCCCCGCATGACCCCTGCATGCCCGCAATGAGTGCGGCCGTAGGACCAAGGCAACCAAGCACCAATGCGACGGCGGCAACCGCGATATCTCGAGCGTTCACAAGATCACTTCCTCCAAGAGAAAGACCTTATTTCTCATGAACCAGTGTGCCCTGCGCCCATATGCGCGGCGTACTGCCACGGTAAGCGCTCTGTTAACTCAAGCACGCACAAAAACGGGCGCCTTTACATTGCCCGAAAGCTCGGTAAAGACGCCCGTCCATCATGTGCAATCGGTGCCGGCAGATTACCAACCGGTATAGTAGTCGGTGGTTCCGGCTGCGCAGCCGGAGTCATAGACCTTGCACTCGCCCTTGGAACCGGTAAACGTGGAGCCCTGAGCTTTATCACCCGCGGCCACGACGTAGTAGCCATCGGAATCGCGCCAAAAGCCCTCGGAATCCTGCGTCCATTCGCCCGTGCGGTGATGGTAGAGTACGTTGCTGCTGTAATAAGTCTCGCGGCGGCCGTTATAGTTATTGACGCCGCTCGAGCGCGTCAGGCCCGAGCCGTTCGCGTAATACGCAGCTGCCGTATAGGATGGGACGTAGCCTGCGTTGCCATATGACGCCTGGGCGGCCTCGGCAGCTTCTGCCTCGGCGGCCGCAGCCTCGAGCGCCTCGCGCTTAGCATCCTCGAGCGCGGAGCGAAGCTCGTCGAGCTCGGCCGACTTCGCGTCGACCTCCTCCATCGTCAAAAGACTGCCCGCACCGTCGATACAACCTTGCAGTACAGCGCGCTCGTCATCGGTGGCATAGTCACCGTACATGTTCATGATGATCTGGGCGCGGACCTCTAGGGAATCGCGCTTGGCCCCCATAGAGGCGTTCCACTCCTGCATGGAGCCAAAGCCGTCGCCGCGATAGTCGACGGGCTGCATCAGCGTCGCCTCGGACGGCATGGATCCGACCGTGTCGGACAGTGTTGCCGCGTGGGCATCGGTTGCGCCGGCGCCCGCCAAAAGCGCCACGGTCAGAGCGGCGGAAAGGGCGGCGGCTTTCGGTTTTCGTGAATCGATCCTCATGTAGCTGGAAACCTCCGTAGTGCGTTTTTGCTGCGTTTGAGCTGTGTGCGATTCGATCGCGCTGCATAGTACCCCGAGCAAATCGCGACCTGCGGTTTTTCTCAAAAGGTGCACGTCATTTGCGTAAAACTCACATCCTCTCAACAGGAGTTTTCCACATCTCGATTGCATAAAGCATGCCAACAACCCTGTAATAGCGCTCTCTCTATGCAAAAAAGGCGCCTGCGCAAACATTGTTCGCACAGGCGCCTTGAGCAGGCATTTTATGCAGTTATACCTATCGAGTCGCAAGGGGTCCTTGCACAAGTCGCCTTACTCGTCCAGCGCGGCAAAGGCCTGCTTCAGGTCCCAAATGATGTCCTCGGCGTTCTCGGTACCGATGGAAAGACGGATCGTGGAGGGCGTGATGTTCTGCTCGGCGAGCTCCTCGGCAGAGAGCTGGGAGTGCGTAGTCGTAGCCGGGTGCACGACGAGTGACTTGACGTCGGCCACGTTGGCGAGCAGCGAGAACACCTGCAAGTGGTCGATGAACTTCCAAGCTGCTTCCTGGCCACCCTTGATCTCGAAGGTGAAGATCGAGGCACCGCCGTTGGGGAAATACTGCTTGTAAAGCTCATGGTCGGGGTGATCGGGCAGGCTCGGGTGGTTCACCTTGGCAACGTGGCTGTCGCCGGCAAGGAACTCAACGACCTTCTTGGTGTTCTCGACATGGCGATCAACGCGCAGCGAAAGCGTCTCGGTGCCCTGGAGCAAGATCCAGGCGTTGAACGGGCTGATGCAAGCGCCCTCATCACGCAGCAGGATGGCGCGGACATAGGTCGCGAAGGCGGCGGGGCCGGCAGCCTCGGCAAACGAGACGCCATGGTAGGATGGGTTGGGCTCGGCGATCTGCGCATACTTGCCGCTCGCCTTCCAGTCAAAGTTGCCGCCATCGACAATCACGCCGCCCAGCGAGGTGCCGTGGCCGCCAATGAACTTAGTTGCGGAGTGAACGACAATGTTGGCGCCGTGCTCCAGCGGACGAAACAGATACGGGGTGCCGAAGGTGTTATCTACGACGACCGGAAGACCATGCTTCTTGGCAATCTCGGAGATGGCGTCGATGTTGGGGATATCGGAGTTGGGGTTGCCGAGCGTCTCGAGGTAGATAACCGTGGTGTTGTCCTTGATGGCGCCCTCGACCTCGTCCAGGTTGTGGGCATCGACGAAGGTGGTCTCGACATCAAACTGGGAGAGCGTATGCTCCAGCAGGTTGTAGGAACCGCCGTAGATGGTCTTCTGGGCCACCACATGGTCGCCGGCCTGAGCGAGCGCCTGCAGGGTATAGGTGATGGCGGCGGCACCAGAGGCGACGGCGAGGCCGGCCACGCCGCCCTCGAGTGCGGCGATACGGTCCTCGAAGACGCCCTGGGTGGAGTTGGTCAGACGGCCGTAGATGTTACCGGCGTCGGCAAGGCCAAAGCGGTCGGCAGCGTGCTGGGAGTTGCGGAACACATAGCTCGTGGTCTGGTAGATAGGCACGGCGCGGGAATCGGATGCGGGATCGGCGCTCTCCTGGCCAACGTGAAGCTGCAGGGTGTCGAAACCAAAGGTGTGCTCGGGGTTGTTGATAAACTGGCTCATGATGATCTCCTTGATCGAACAAAAGTAATAAGCGTAAGAGAAGTAAGTCGCTGTCTCCTGATCACGCCGACGGGCGCAAACAGGAGCCCGGCATTCGTCTTGGTAAGCAATTCATATGCGGGCCTCCTTTCGCATCCCGGTTCCGTGGTTGGCTTAATTACCTACCGCCTTTGTGTGTTTTGAATAGTACGAGCATCGTCTCCCCGGGTCAATCACTTAAAAGCGCTAACCTGTTATCTGTTTTTTAGATAGCTATCGAAAGGACGGGCGCCGATGACCCTCCAACAGCTTCGCTTTTTGATCGCCGTGGCAGAGTCCGGCTCAATCAACGCCGCAGCCCAGCGCCTCTATACCGCTCAGTCCAACATCTCAAACGCCGTCAAAAGCCTGGAACAGGAGCTCCATCTGGAGATCTTTACGCGCTCCAGCCGCGGCGTCACGCTCACCAACGACGGCACCGAGCTTTTGGGCTATGCGCGCCAGGTCGTAGAGCAGGCCGACATGCTCGAGGCACGCTACGAGGACGGCGGCACCCCGCAAGCCCGCCTCGCCATTTCCGCCCAGCACTACGCCTTTTCGGTCGAGGCCTTTGTCAACGTGGTCGAGCGCTGCCGCGACAGCAAGTTCGAGTTCATCATGCGCGAGACCACCACATCGCAGATCATCGATGACGTCCGTGCGTTTCACAGCGATATCGGCATTCTGTATCTGGATGACTTTAACGCCCGCGTTCTGCAGAAGGCCTTCGCCGATGCCCGTGCAAGCTTCCATCCCCTATTCGACGCGACGGTCCACGTCTTCGTTAGCGAGCGCCACCCGCTCGCACGCCGCCCCCAGCTGTCCCTTGCCGACCTCACGCCCTATACGCGCTACAGCTTTGAGCAGGGAACCTCAAACTCCTTCTATTACGCCGAGGAACCTTTTAGCTATATCCCTTGCGACCGCAACATACGAATCTCGGACCGCGGAACACTTACTAACTTACTTATCACGTCGAACGGTTACACCCTGTCGACCGGCGTCCTCTCCAATGAAATGCAATGGGGTATGGCATCGATCCCGTTAGCAGACGCCCCAACGATGCGCGTAGGCTATATCATGCACGACGAGCGCAAGCCCTCTCCCCTCTTGCAGCAATACCTCGACGAGCTCAACCGCATCATCCATGCCAACTAACTGTCGGAAGACGGGGTAGAAATCGTAGATTGCTAGCCCCCGGCGGGCATGGCGCTACAATGGTCACTCACACGAAACGTACCCAACGAAAGGAACCATGTGAAGGTCATCATCTATACCGACGGCTCGGCCCGATCAAATCCGGGACGCGGTGGCTACGGTGCCGTGCTCACATACACCAACCCCGCCGGCAAGACCTTCACCTCCGAGCTTTCGCGCGGCTACGCTAAGACCACCAACAACCGCATGGAACTCATGGCCGTCATCGTGGCGCTCGAGGCGCTCAACCGCCCCTGCGATGTCGAAGTCCATTCCGATTCGCAGTACGTTGTTAACGCCTTCAACAAGCACTGGATCGACGGCTGGAAAAAACGCGGCTGGAAGACCGCCAACAAGCAGCCCGTTAAGAACCGCGATCTGTGGGAGCGCCTGCTCACCGCAAAGAGCAAACACAAAGTGGAGTTCATCTGGGTTAAGGGCCACGCCGGCCATGAGCTCAATGAGCGCTGCGACGAGCTTGCCACCACGGCGGCCGACGGCAGCAACCTCGATATCGACGCCGGCTTTAACGAGAGCGACCTGTAACGGCGTTTTCGCACGCTTTTGTGTCCTCCCGCGCTACACTCGTCCTGTAAGCCAAACAACGCAAGGGGGACACATGTTGCGTATCGCAACCATCGGCACATCCATGATTACCGACGACTTTATCCAGGTCGTCAACGCCAACGACCAAGCCGCGTTTGTGGGCACGCTTTCACGCGACGCCAATCGCGGTACTGCCTTTACCGCCGAGCGCGGTGGTGAGCGAAACTTTACGTCACTCGATGAGCTTGCGGTAGCCGCCGACGTCGACGCCGTCTATATCGGCAGCCCTAACGCACTTCACTACGAGCAGGCCCTTGCCTGCATCGCCGGTGGCAAGCACGTCATCGTCGAGAAACCCTTCTGCGCCACCGAAGCGCAGGCGCTGGAAGTCTTCCGCGCTGCCGAGGCAGCAGGTGTCGTGGCCCTCGAAGCCATGCGTCCCCTCCACGATCCCGCCTTCCACGCCATCGAGGACGCCCTGGGCGAGATCGCCCCCATCCGCCGCGCCTCATTGCGCTTTGGCAAGTATTCCTCGCGCTACAACGAGATTCTCGCGGGACGCGCCACCAATATCTTCGACTGCAATATGGCATCGGGTTCCCTCATGGACATTGGCGTCTACGCCGTCGAGCCCATGGTCGAGATTTTCGGCATGCCCTCCGGCCTTACGAGCATGACTACTCTGCTCGACCCCACCACGCGACAGCTCACGCACGGCCCCATCGACGGCTGCGGTTCCATCCTCGCCAGCTATGGCGGAGGCCGCATCTCCGTCGAGCTCGCGCACTCCAAAATTACGAATGACCTACTGCCCTCGCAGATCGAAGGCGAGCGTGGCACTATCCAGATTGACCATCTGTCAACGCCCCGCAACGTCCGCATCGACTATCGCGGCGACGTCGTACGCGGCTCGGCGACCGAGGCGCCGCGCGAACAGGGCGACAACGGCCGCGTGCTCGACCTGCCCAAATCGAGCAACACCATGGAATACGAACTCACAGACTTTATCACCGCCATCGGCGGCATCGATAACGTCAAGGAAGAGATTTGGGAGACCCCGGCGGGACGCCACGAGCTTGGCCACTACCGCGATGTCACGCTCGTCTCACTACGCATCATGGATGCCGTGCGTCAGCAGGCCGGCATAACCTTCCCGGCCGACGCAGGCAAGCAGGCATAGCGATGGGCCTCTTCGATACGTTCTTCTCCAGCGTCACCGGCGGCAGTCGAGAGCCTCAAAAACCGTCAAACGTCGAGCTCGAGCTGCGCCGCAGGCTTACCGTGCTTGCAAGCGACGAGGCCACTCAAGACACTCCCCTGCGTTATTTCCTGCGCTGGGCGGGGCAAGTCCAAGGCGTTGGTTTTCGCTTTACCAACACCAACCTCGCGCAGGCACGCGCACTCACCGGCTGGGTGCGTAACATGGAAGACGGCTCAGTCGAGATGGAGATACAGGGAGCTCCGGCAGACATCCTATCTCATCTCGAGGCACTTCATGCCTCCTACGAGCGCATGGGAACGCGTTTTCGCCTTGTAGATGCCCAGGCCCGAGCCCCACTTGCCAATGAAGACGGTTTCAGTCCTCATTATTAGTATTGTGTGCTAAATACGGTATCATTTACCTACGACCGTTGATAGAAAAGAGGCGAGGCGCATGGCGGTGCAAAGAAGGAATACCAAGCAGCGAAAGCTGGTTCTTGACGCCGTGCGCCAAAGCTATAACCATCCCACCGCCGACGAAATCTACAACGTCGTGCGCGCGCAGGATGACAAAATCGGCCGCGGTACGGTCTACCGCAACCTCAATCTCTTGGCCGACGCCGGCGAGATCCTCTCCATCAAGACGCCGGGCGGCAGCCGCTTCGATCGCACGATCGAGCCGCACGCACATATCATCTGCACCTCATGCAGCCGCGTCATCGACGTACCGCTCCCCTTCGATGCCCAGCTCGACGCCAAAGCGTCCGAGCAAATCGGCTGGCACGTCACGTCGCACTACACCATCTTCGAGGGTCTCTGCCCCGACTGCCGGTAGATGTTTGGAACATGCCTTAAAATCCACCTTTCCGCACTTTGCAGCAAAAAGTAGATTCCTAGACATGTCCCAAATGTCTACTCAGCAAGTAGACGACGCAGCTCTTCTTCGACCGTGCGCACGTAGCGGACGCGGTCGTTAATGCCACGCATAGAGAGGTTGCAGCTCTCCATCAGATAGGGATGGCCCACGACGTTGAGCATGTCGCGATCGTTCTCATTGTCGCCAAACGCCATCATCTCATCGGGCGAAATACCCAGGGCACGACCGTAATCGGCAAGCGCGGAGCCCTTGCCCGAACCGAAACCGATAAAGTCCGTCCATTCGGTTCCCGACGTCATCACGTCAACACGGTCGCTAAAGAGGCGCTCAAAATACTCCAGGGCCGCCGGCTGATCCACCTCGGGCGTCTGGAAGGCAATCTTAATGACGTCCTCGTCGATGTCCTCGGGGCGGGCGACCACCGCCACATCGCAGTGGACCTCATAGCGCAAATGATCGACGAACGCATCGTTGCCGCTCATGGTGTAGAGGTGTCCCTCACACGAAAGGGTCACGTCGGCATGGGGATACGCAACCACGGCATTCGCGATATCCATAGCAAGGCTACGCTCCATGGAACGCTTGACAACGGCACGTCCCTCGCTCATCACCAGGGCTCCGTTTTCGCATACATAGGCGAGCTCATCGGCCACCGGGGCAAACAGATAGCGCAAGCTCGCATATTGACGGCCGCTCGCCGGCATAAACACGATACCGCGACGATGCAGCTCATCAATGAGCTCAAAGGCCTCGGAACGCGGCTCGCGCTCCCCCGGATGCAGCAACGTGCCGTCCAAATCGCATGCAATCAGCTTGATTCCTTCAAGACCCATATGCTCCCCCACAGCATCTCATCAACAGAAAGGCGGACTTTGAATAGTTGTCTCTCAAAGTCCGCCTTACTTATACGCACGTTAACCGCGCGCCTTCTTTACGATCGTAAAGTCTGGTGCCATACTCACAACGGCATCCGCCGCACTCGACGCAAAGCGCCGGTCCGAATCGAGTTCACGGGTAACCGTCGAGAGCCGAACGCCCTCGACGCCCCGGAGCATGCGGCCCAAAACAGGCTGCACCGGCGTATACATGCGCACGGTATACTCGTCCGAATCGCCCCGGAAGAGCGGCGCATGCATGTTGCCGATCTCCCAGCACGAATGCGCGAGCGCAATCGGGTCCATGCGGTCAACTTCGACCAAATAAACCTCGGCGCTGCGCAAGCGCACGACAACCGCCACGGGCACCATGCCCGAACGGTCAATGGCGAGCACGTCGCCGTCGGCAAGACGACCGCCGTCGGCAGTATCCAGCCGAACATCGACCGTGCGCCCCAGCTCCGTCACGCCCACAAACGCGTATACATCAGCCTGGTCCCAATCGAGCAGTAGCTCGTCAACTTCAAAGACGCCGCCCAACTTCCGGCGAAGCAGGAGTTCATAGGACGGATCGTTGAGATTTCCCAAGCATGTCGTCGAAACCAAGCGTTCAGGCATACTCTAACCCTCGACCTCGACGAGCTCGATATCAAAGTTGAGGTCCTTACCGGCCAGCTCGTGGTTGGCGTCGAGCGTCACGGCCTCGGGCGTTACATCGATGACCACGGCGGGGACGGGCATACCGCTCGGCGTGGACAGGAAGAGCTTCATGCCCTTCTCGATCTGCTCGATGTTGGGAACCTGTTCGGCCGGGAAGGTCAGAACCATCTCGGGATTGTGCTCGCCGTAGGCATCGGCAGCAGGAATGTGCACGGTCTTCTTCTCACCCACCTGCATGTCGACAACAGCGGCGTCGAAGCCCTTGATCATCTGGCCGGCGCCGCAGGTGAACTCCAGCGGCTCGCCGCGATCGTAGGAGCTATCGAACTGCGTGCCGTCGTCGAGCGTGCCGCGATAATGAGTCTTGACCTTCTTGCCCTGGTTGGACATGGAAACCTCCGTGATAAGGGCGGCGCACAACACGGGCCGCCATGAACATATGGCGCTAACTATACCCTAGTCATACAATTTGAAGACAGTTTGCAAAGAAACGCTGCAACCGGAGGAACCATGGCATATCCCGTATTTGACCTACACTGCGACACCGCCGACCGAATCGGCTGGGCCACGCTCGATCTCGACCTGCGCTTTACCGCCGGCACCGACGGTTATTTCCCCGGCGACGAAACGCATCCGCAAGATTTCGACCTCATCGAGGGCAACGCCTGCGCCATCTCGCTCGCAAAGATCGGCAACACGCCATGGGCACAGTGCTTCGCCACGTTTGTCCCCGATGAGATTCCCACCGCCCACGCCGCGCGCTTCCAGGCGCAGATCATGGCGCATATGAGCGGCCAGGCAATGCTCAACCACGACCGCATGGTCAACGTACGCAGCGCGGCAGACATTCGCCCCGCGCTCAAAGACGGCAAGGTCGCCTGCATCCACACCATCGAAAACGCCACGTTCTTTGCCGAGGACCCCGCGCTGATCGAGGTGCTCAAGAGCTTGGGCGTACTCATGTCATCGCTCAGCTGGAATGCGCAGGGACCGCTCGCGAGCGGACACGATACCCACGCCGGCCTCACCGCCGCCGGCATCGAGGCACTTACGCAGATGGAGCACGCCGGCATGGTGCTTGACGTCTCCCACCTCAACGATGAGTGCTTTGACGAGGTTGTCGCCCACGCCACACGTCCCTTCGTCGCCAGCCACTCCAACTCTCGTGCAGTTTGCGGCGTTAAGCGCAACCTCACCGACGACCAGTTCCGCACCATTCGCGACATGGGTGGCATCGTCGGCCTCAACTACTGCAGCGAGTTCCTTTCCAACGACGCAACCGACAAGACAGCCGCAGACGTCACCTTCGACCAGCTGGCGGCACATATCGAGCACTGGCTCGACCTGGGCGGCGAGGACGTCATCGCGCTCGGCGGCGACTGGGACGGTGCCACGGTGCCCGCCTTCCTCTCCGATGCCAGCAAGATGCCCGAGTTCCAGAACATGCTCTCCAAGCACTTTGGCAAGACCGTGATGCAGAAGCTCTGCAGCGATAATGCCCTTGCCTTCTTTGAGCGCTATTAATTTCACATCCCCTGAGCGGGCCGGCATGCCGAACGGTCGACATGCCGGCCCGTCCCCAATCTGAAGGACCACTTTTGACGCAGCAATTTACGCTTTTCCTACCCCAACCGGATGGGACTCCCATCCCCGTCGTCGTTACCAAAAAGCGCGTCAAAAACTTCAACCTGCGCGTCACATCGAGCGGTGAGGTCCACGCCAGCGCACCGCTCGGCGCCAGCCGCGAGCGTATCGAAGCGTTTGTGAAGCGCAACAGCGCCTGGATTATCAGTCGACTTGCCCAGCGCGAGCAACGTCAGGCGACGGCACGAGAGCCGCTCAGTCCCTCGTCCATCATTGCACTTTGGGGCAAGCCCATCACGGTACAAGATGCGCTCGATCACAACTTTGCATCACCCGCACCGCGACCCAAGCAAGCCACCTTCGCAAGTTTTATGGGTACCGATGAATCGGACGAAGGCCTACAGGCCAAGCGGCACGCAATCCTCGACGACCTAACGTCCGATGAGCTCCAAGCCCACATCGACCAGCTCTATGCCTCCGAGGTCACCACGGAGCTGCGCGATATGGCGCATGCATACGAAATCGCAATGGGTGTCGCCGTTTCCCGCGTTTCCGTACGCAGCATGAAGACGCGCTGGGGTTCCTGCACGCCCAAAACCGGCGCCATTCGCATCGCGCGCGAGCTCGCCGCCTACCCAGTCGAGTGCCTCGACATGGTTGTCGCCCACGAGCTCGTCCACTTGCTCGAGCCAAGCCACAATCAGCGGTTTCACGCCCTGCTCGACACGTACTGCCCCAACAATAGGGCTCTGTCGCAGCGGCTCAAAAAACCGCCTGCCAACGAGCTGTAGGGCCGGTTAGCGCACGCGCTCGATCTCGACACCGCAACTTGCCAGGGGAAGACCGACGGGTGCCCAAGGCTTATCGAGCTTAACACGCACGCCAAGCAGCAGGGGGTAACGACGCAGCAGCATCTGGGCTACACCCTCAGCTGCAGCCTCGATAAGCTTAAACGTATGCTCGCGCAGATAACCATCGACATCGTGGCACACCGAGCCGTAGTCAATCGAGGCGTCCAGGCTATCGTGCTCCCCCGCTGCACGCAGGTCGGCATAGAGCACCAAGGACACAATGAACTTCTGGCCCAGCGCGTTCTCTTCGGGATACACGCCGTGGTTAGCAAAAACCTCAAGTCCTTCAACGGTGATGCGATCGGCATGGCGCAGGTCGTCATAGCTCACGTGGGGCACCGCCGTTGCGGTGGATATTTCGCCCCTTCCACGGCGAGCGAGCTCGGCACCTTCAGTCTTAGTTGCATTCTCGGGCAGTTTTTTGTTACTCATCGCGATCGTCTCCTTCGTTTAGAACCCCGACCGCGCAAACTAACTACACGCGAATCGACAGGTTCTTTTTATCATCGCTCCAGTTGCAAGCATTGCGCGCGGGACATGCAAAGCAGGCGCGCGACGCCTTGTCGGCTGCATAGAGCAGGCGCTCAAGTGGTTGGCTGTTCACGCGCAGCTTTCGATGGCCCAGAATGGCCGTCTTAATGGCTGCGGCATCGGCCGGCTCAAACGCCACGTCATTGGGCATGCCGCCGAGAATCGCATCGGCGACGCGCTCGCTTGCAACATCATGGGATATACCCGATTCATACTGTTCATCTTTGCCGATATCGTGAAGAAGTGCCGTGGCGTAGATGATCTCGCGGTCAAATTCGAGCTGTTCCTCGAGATTCTTAATCCACATAATGCGCGCGACATCCAGCAGATGGTCAATACCGTGGCGGCAAAAGATGCGCCCCGATTCCAACTGTGCAATGTTGCCCAGGTGCCGCCGGAACAGCCCGTTGGCACAAATGTAATCAATGCGAGGCATGGCGCCAAAAGGAGTCAGGCCCGAAGCCATAAAGCCGCGACGCGGTGTCCCCTCATCGGTCTTCGATGTAAAGTCGTTGACGACTCTCATGGTTAGCGGCCCAGCATCCTAAAGAACCGCTCCTCGAGCGCCGAATCGGTCTCAAAGACACCGCGGCGAGCGAGCGTCACGGTCTTGGTGCCGGGCTTTTGCACGCCACGCATGGTCATGCACATGTGCTCGGCTTCCATCAGCACAATCGCCCCTTGGGGAGCAAGATATTCCATGAGGGCATCGGCAACCTGTGCGCACAGCTGCTCCTGCAGCTGCAGACGACGGGCATAGACCTCAACCGTGCGAGCAAGCTTAGACAGGCCCGCCACGCGACCGTTAGGGATATAGCCGATCGCAGCCTTGCCATAAAACGGCAGCAGATGGTGTTCGCACAGCGAGTAAAACGTAATGTCGCGCTCGATAACCAAATCGTTCGAAGCGACGGCAAAAGTTTTGGATAGGTGCTCCTCGGCACTCTGGTCCATACCGCCGGCAATCTCGCCATACATACGGGCGACGCGTGCCGGAGTCTCCAGCAAGCCCTCACGAGTTGGGTCCTCGCCTATACCTTCAAGCAGCAGCTTAATGGCAGTCTCGACTTTTTCCTGATCGACCATCTGGGCCTCACTTTTTTCGATTTAGCGTTCGCGCTATGGTACCACGCCGGCACGCAACCTCTGCCACCTACATAGTATGGGTCGAATAGACCGGATCGTCCCGCCAAAGCTCCACGGCGTCGCAAAGCGCAATGTTCTCACGCTCGGCACGGGCACGCGTGGCGTTCATATCAATCACGCGCTGATTGCTCGAGCCCCTAAAGCGCAACGAGATATCGTACAGATCCTGAACGAACGGACCGTCCACCAACATATCGAGGCAGGCGAGAATGCGCTCCGTCGCCTCGGTATAGTGACGACCGCCCGGCATAAGTTCCTCGAGCACGTCACCGGTAAAGCACCAAATGGTCTTCCCCGACCCCACAGGATAAGTGGCACGAACACGCTCAATAAAATCAACGAGTCCCGCCTGGTTCTCGGGTTCCATGGGCTCCCCGCCCAGAATCGTCAGGCCATCGATAAAGGGATGGTCGAGACTCTCGATGATCTTGTCCTCGACGGTGCGATCAAAGGGCTCGCCCGCAGCAAAATCCCACGCAACAGAGTTAAAGCAGTTCTTGCACCCACGACGGCACCCGCTCACAAACAGAGAAGTACGAACACCTTCCCCATCAGCAATGTCGAAATACTTAATGTTCGCGTAGTTCATAGGTAACTCTCCCGGGAGGCCGGGACATATCATCCCGTCCTCAAACATTCTCGGCCTGCGGCCTGCGAAACTGCGGGCGGGACGATATGTCCCGGCCTCATGCAAAGGGTAACTCAATGAACGAAGCGAACATCGAGTATAGGGTTCGAGGTCCAATAAAAACTGTGTTGCAGCCCAACCGCCATCGCAAGCAAAGCGTTGTTGCAAGTCAACTCATTTCCGCTAAGAACTTCGAGGAGTGAGCAGATCGCATGCTGCATCTCAGCTACGTCAACTTGGCTGAGCCGAGAGGGCCGCTTGGGCTTTTGCTCGATATGAGTTCCGCACGCAAAGAAGGCCACTTAATGTGGCCTTCGTCTTGCGCAGGACTGTCCGAAGTAGCGAGCAAATGCCCAAGCGGCCCTCTCGGCTCAGCCCCGGAGCGGTATTAGAGATGCAGTACGCGGTCGCGGATCTCCTCGGTTCGACCCTGGTTCCAGAATTGGGTACCGATGTAGCCGCACGTACGACGGGCGACATTCATCTTCTCCTGATCGCGGTTGCCGCAGTTGGGGCACTCCCACACCAGTTTGCCATCATCCTCGACAATCTTGATCTCGCCGTCGTAGCCGCACACCTGGCAGTAATCGCTCTTGGTGTTGAGCTCGGCGTACATGATGTTGTCATAGATGTACTGCATCACGCGAATGACAGCCTTGAGGTTGTCCTGCATGTTGGGAACCTCGACGTAGGAGATAGCACCGCCCGGCGAAAGCTGCTGGAACATGCCCTCAAACTTAAGCTTGTCGAAGGCATCGATCTCCTCGGACACGTGGACGTGATAGCTGTTAGTGATGTAGCCCTTGTCCGTCACGCCCGGGATAATGCCAAAACGACGCTGCAGGCACTTGGCGAACTTGTAGGTCGTCGACTCCAACGGCGTGCCGTACAGCGAGAAATCGATGTCGCTCGCAGCCTTCCACTCCGCGCACTTGTCGTTCATGTGCTGCATGACGGCCATGGCAAACGGCGTGCCCTCCTTCTCGGTGTGGCTGTGACCCGTCATGTACTTGACGCATTCATACAGACCGGCGTAACCCAGGCTGATGGTGGAATAGCCGCCCACGAGCAGTTTGTCGATCGTCTCACCCTTCTTAAGGCGCGCCAGGGCGCCGTACTGCCAAAGGATCGGCGCGGCATCCGAAAGCGTGCCCATCAGGCGCTCATGGCGGCACAGCAGGGCCCGGTGGCACAGCTCAAGGCGCTCATCGAAGATCTTCCAGAACTTGTCCATATCCTGGTGCGAGCTCAACGCGACATCGGGCAGGTTAATGGTTACAACACCCTGGTTAAAGCGACCATAGTACTTAGGCTTGGTCGGGTCATAGTTCAGCGCGTTGGCAACATTGTTAAAGCCGTTGCCCGAGCGATCGGGCGTCAGGAAACTGCGGCAACCCATGCAGGTGTAGCAATCACCGTTGCCGGCGCTCTCGCCCTTCGACAGCTTGAGCTCGCGCATCTTCTTCTCGGAGATGTAGTCGGGCACCATGCGCTTGGCGGTGCACTTGGCAGCCAGCTGGGTCAGGTAGAAGTACGGGGAATTCTCGTGAACGTTATCGTCCTCGAGTACATAGATAAGCTTGGGGAATGCCGGGGTAATCCACACGCCGGCCTCGTTCTTAACGCCCTCGTAGCGCTGGCGAAGCGTCTCCTCCACAATCATGGCAAGGTCGTGCTTCTCCTGAGGCGTACGGGCCTCGTTAAGATACATAAAGACCGTCACGAACGGCGCCTGGCCATTCGTGGTCATAAGGGTCACGACCTGATACTGAATCGTCTGGACGCCGCGACGAATCTCATCGCGCAGGCGATCCTCAACGACCTCGCGAACCTTCTCGGCAGATGCCGAGACACCGAGCTCCTCAAGCTCGCGAGCGACCTCGCCGCGAATCTTCTGACGGCTCACCTCAACAAAGGGGGCAAGATGGGTCAGCGAGATGGACTGGCCGCCGTACTGGGAAGAAGCAACCTGGGCGATGATCTGCGTCGCGATGTTGCAAGCGGTCGAGAAGCTGTGCGGCTTCTCGATCAGCGTGCCCGAGATAACAGTGCCGTTCTGGAGCATGTCCTCCAGGTTCACCAGATCGCAGTTGTGCATGTGCTGGGCAAAGTAATCCGAATCGTGGAAGTGGATCAGGCCCTCATTATGGGCATCCACGATCTCCTGGGGCAGCAGCACGCGCTGAGTCAGGTCCTTGGAGATCTCGCCGGCCATGTAGTCGCGCTGAACGGAGTTGACGGTCGGGTTCTTGTTGGAGTTCTCCTGCTTGACCTCTTCGTTATTGCACTCAATCAACGACAGGATCTTGTCATCGGTCGTGTTCTTCTGGCGCTTCAGGCTCTGAACATAACGATAGATGATGTAGTGGCGGGCAACCTCGTAGCAGTCGAGACGCATGATCTCGTCCTCGACCAAATCCTGGATCTCCTCGACCGAAACGGTGTGTCCGGCATTCTCACATGCCTCGGCAACGTTTTGTGCCGCATAAACCACCTGACGGTCGGTTAGACGAGAGCTCTCCTCGACCTCCAAGTTTGCGGCGCGGATGGCATTGACGATCTTATCGATGTCAAAGACAACCTCGGTGCCGCTGCGCTTGATGATCTTCATCCTCTTGCCTCTTTCGCCTCGTAGTCTCATTGCGCTTCAGAGCCAAACGATGCCCGGCAGAGCTTGCCCCTGTCTTGCGGCGCCGTCGCGCAATCTGTGTTCTCGATAAACCATAGGCCCTCATGCGGACAATCCTCGCGGCCGATCAAGCGGCTCAAAGGCGTGTCCAAATGGGGCGAATAAGGTCTTCGTTCTCTGTCCGCCATCTATCATACGACAAAGAGGCATCTATATCCTGTATTCTTTTTTTAGGTCAAACACAACATATAGTGTTTCAGCAGGTCAAAGCAATTAGTCATTTTGCAGACGCATTAAAAATGAGGGGCATTTGACAAGTCGGTAAAACGTTACCAACACGGCTACCTGCATGGCAGTTATAAAACCCCCTTAGTCAAGCCGCTGACAAATCCTACCAAAACCAAGTCTCTCACGCCAAAAGAATCCAAAAGATTATGCTTGACCAACATGTTGCGGTCACGATCGGCCAGGACGTATGCAATCGCCCGGCACCCCTACGGGATGCGAAGACCATTGTGTACAGGCCTTGGATCAATATTTGGTGGTTTATTTGCCGGCATGCTTGGCGGTATAAAACAAAACAGCCCAGAGACATAGCCTCTGAGCTGCGAACATTTGGTGGGCGTTAGAAGATTTGAACTTCTGACCTCTT